>CAMYCE010000098.1 GCA_947254205.1 uncultured Prevotellaceae bacterium | reverse complement strand
CTTGTCTCGTGGGCTCGGAGATGTGTATAAGAGACAGGGTGTAGTTTTTCTCGGTGCCCGAAGCATTGAATCCAAAATACACATAGTGGGTTGCAGGATCTACCACCAGTTGCGAGCAATACACACCCTCGGTAGCCGAGGTGTTGAGAGCATCGGCATCCATGGGCACGAAGGCATTATACTTGTCGTAGGTAACCGTTGCTGCAGTGCTCGGCAAGGCATAGTCGCAAAGTCCCACACCGGGAGTAGAGCCTTGACACATCCACACATATAGGTGACCATTCTCTTCGTCGAGCGTGAAAGCACGGGGCTGTGTGGTGGGAAGCACAATGGGATAGGGAATGGGATCGGTGGCCTTGGCGGCAGGCTTTTTAATGTCGCCTTCGGCAAAGCGATAGATGCCATTGCCCGAGAAATTCTTGCTCCACCAAAACATGCCCGACTTGTCGCGATAGATGCCCGTGTGAATGGCACCATAGGCAATGCCCTTGCCATAGTAGCTCAATTGGTTGTTCACCACCATGTAGCCATCGGTTTTGCTATACACAGTTTTCTCACGCTCGCCACGAGTTGAAAGCGGAATTTGACGTATGCCCGTGTTGCGGTCGGTGTAGTAGAGGTTGGTGCCATCGCTGCAACCTTGGAAGGGATCGTTGAAGGCCTGTCCGCCCACGTTGGTAATCATGAGGTTGGTCTTAGTGCCATCGGCACTCATCACCATGATTTTGCCATCGCCCAAAGTTCCATTTTCGTCGTTGATGTAGATGTATTGCTTGCCACAATCGAGGATATAGACGTTGTCTTGCTCCGACGAGTCGTTTTTCTCGGTGGCAAACACGAGCTGAGTGGGCATGTTGCCACTGCTCACCCCCATATCGAAGGGCATGTTTTTGGTGCCTTTGGGCAACTTGCTCATGTCCACAAGTTTATAGGCCTTGATGTGTCCGCCCAACACGGCATAGTAGAGAGTGGGGGCAGGAATGTTTGACCCCACTTGCACGTTCACATAGCTATCTTCAAGTCGGCGATTCTCGCCATCAACATCAAACCATGTTTGCAACTCAATCTTTTGCGAGCCAATATTTTTAAATGCAAGTGCGCCAGGATTGTCGACAGTGCCATCGGCATGGGAATAACCCACAAATTCCTCAATCGATTTGCCGTCGGCAGTTTTGGTGCCTTCGGGAAATTTCCACACATATTTGCATTTCAAGTTCTCGGGGTTGGGCAACTCGATGCCCAAGTTCACACTCACGTCGTTGATCACCACAGTGGGAGCCGTTTGGCTTTTTACACTCAAAATGGGGGCAATGTCAAAGATCATGAGGGAGTAGGTGCGACTGCCCACGCCTTCAACAGTGAGTGTCACATTGTAGTTGCCAGCTTTTTCATACTTGTGCTTGGGATTGGCATCGCGAGAGCTTGTGCCATCGCCAAAGTCCCAAGTCACAGCTCCAGTCTTGGCCGAAGTGTTGTTGAACTGCACTGTAGAAACCACATAGAAGTCGAGCGCATACTGGTCGCCATCGACATGATAATTAAAATCAACGTCCTTGCCTGCAAAGTTGCCATAGTTGGGTTCCTTGTCAACACAAGCAACCATCAATAGCATGAGCATGGTCAAGAGTCCTATATTTTTAAAAAATTTCATAGCCAAAAAATCTTATTTAAGAGTAATTTCCTTGTTATCAGATGACACCCCCATCTTGCCGTTGGTGTCGAAAACTCGAAACGAGGGTTGAAGCATGTAGACGCGGTTGTAGTTCAGGTTATACACCTTGTCGGCCGAGTCATAAATCCAACCTGTGAAAGGAATCGACCCAAGCAATTCTTTAAAGAAAGGAATGTAGGCCGCACGCACCGAGGTCACTGCACCACCCGTGTCGTCGCTATAGCGGCAATAGAGCCAGCTCGATGACTTATACACCGGATAAACCGAAACACCAGCAGGGGCTTCTTCTTGAGTTGCAATCTCGTGGTCGGTGCTCACACCATTTTCTACTGTTGTGTAGTAGTAGTGGTCGGTGGCATATTCCATTTCGCCTTTTTCATTTTTCACTTGCGTGAACCAGTTGTCGCTCTTCTTGTCGGTCGACACATCGGCAGGGAACGTCACACCATGCTTGGCGGCAAGCGAGGAGAATTGCTCGGCAGTGAAGTCATATTTGACATACACGCCACGCAGGTCGTTATAGTAGGTCATGTCCTTGGTGAGGGCTTCGACCATATGGTTCACAAACTCCTGAGCAAATGTGGCAGGATAGTATTGCTCAAATTTTTCTTGATCCCACACTTCGGGCGATGCCCACACCACCGATTGCAGGGTGCGTGAAGTGGGGAACGAATCGGTGAGCACATATTCATGACCATTCCACACGGCTGCACTGTGAGGGAACTTTGCCACACACTGTGCACTGCGCACCGTGTCGGTGAGGCTAAAGGTCTTGGTGTAGGCCAGCGACGAGGTGAGCTTACTTGTAGCAGTGGCCGTTTGGCTGCGCTTGGTGAGGGCCCACACCTCGCTATGATCGATTTGACGATCGCCTGCTGTGTAGTATTTACCTGTGAAGGTGGCATAGTTGCCTGCTGTGATGTCGGTTGAGTTTTGCTCCCAGTCGACGGTGGGCAACACTTGCCCCAACTCGCCATTGTCGGCAAAGGGGTCGTGCACCGAGCACGAGGTGGCCACAGTGAGCATGAGAGCCATGGAACCTAAAAAACTGAATATTTTCATAATCGTGTTAAATTTCAAATTTTAAATTGATTGTGGTCTTGAAAAAAATCACTCGCCTGCAAGAGTCGAAACTTCGCCATAGCCACGAGCCCAGCGCATGGGTTCTTGCAGCCATTTATAGTTTTTGTAGGCTCCCAAGCGTTGGAGTTCGGCGCGGTTATACTTCTCCTCGGTTTCGGGGTCATAGTTGATGCGCTGAATCCAAGTATTCTCTTTTTGTGCCTCGGTGAGTCCGTCGATCCAGTAGGCTTGATAGAGATTATAGGGGCGACGCAGTGTGGGATACACAATCTCGTTGTTGTCGCCAATGCCATATTTGTTGCGGTTGTTGCTATAGTGATAGCGACGCATGTCGGTCCACTGCTCGGGTTGCAGATACATGGCAATATACTTTTGTTGCATGAGGTCGCTCAACGAGAACTCGCTGGGGTTGAAGAACCAGTGCTTGTTGCCACGGTCGCTCACCTTGTTGACACGGGGTTTTGCATTTTTGCCTTTGAAGTAATCTTTATTATTCAAGAAAGCATCGAGTTGAGCGTCCCACTCTTCTTTTGCCTCAAATCCCGGCACACCACTTTGAGTCACACCACCGGGATATTTATTGTCGTACTTCTCTTTATAGTTGCTGTTGACATATTTTTTCAAGAAGAAATCGAGGTGACGTTGAATGTTCCACCGGGTTGCCTCTTTGGCAAGCTCGCAAGCGAGGGTTTTATTGCCCATCCAATACTCGGCTTCGGCCTTGATAAAATACAACTCTTCCATGGTGAAGAGAGGATTATAGGCAGTGAGGTCGCCTGCATAGGCTCCCATGTAAAGGTCGGGGAAATTCACGCCCTTAAACGACCCACCCATGCCAATGTTATTTTCGAGATAGCGCATCTTGATTTTCTCGGCAGCGATGCTGGCCGTTGCTGGCCCTGTGCGAGCCACCATGAGCAAGCCACAACGTGGGTCGTTGGCCCAGCCATTGTGCACAATGCCACCGGTGGGTTTCTCGGAGTCGAACACACCGCTATTGAGCTCATTGTCGGCCGAGGCAAGCCCCAAGAGGTCGACCATAAAGAATTTTGAAGGAATGGCACTTCCAAGCAAGTTGGCACGCGACTCCCAGCTATTGATCACCGGTTGCGCAATGCTCCACACGGCAGTTTGAGTGCCCGTGCCACCACTCCAGTTGTAGCGTGGCTCATTGCCAAACCATGCACCATACATCAAGTCGCCCGAACGCCATTGCTTGATAGCGGCATCGGCTGCATCAATGATTTTTTGACACGTTGCAGCGCTGCGGTCAATGTTGGGAATGTTGCGCAACAGCAGGCGAGCTTTGATGGCATAAACCAAGCCTTTCCACTTGCTCAGGTCACCACCATAGATGCGGTCTTGCTCAATGGTGATGGGCTGATTTTTAGGACTCTCGGCAATTTCGGGATTCTCATAAAGCGAAATCAACTCATCGGCTTCTTTAAACATCCAGTCATAGACCGAGGCCTGCGAGTCATATTTTGGCGAATTGCTCTTGTAGGCTTCGCTGCGTGGAATATCGCCAAAAGCATCGGTAGTGAGCTGTGTCGACATGAGTCGAATGGTGCGGGCAATCAGCTCATAGTTGGGCGAATTGATCGACTTGGCGTTGTCGATGAGGTTGTTGGCATTTTTGCCAATGTCATAGAAGTGACGACGCCACATGGGGTGACGGTTCATGGTGAGCATTTCCCACTCGCTCTTGTAGGAGTAGCTCCCTATCGAGCTTTTGCCACCGGTAGTGAGCATTTGCGAGAAATAGGCGTAATACTCGGCATGGTCATACACAATTTGCTGTGCATAGTAGATAACCGTGGGCAATCCAGCCTTGGCATCAATCACATGGGGGCGATCGGGGTTGACATTGTCGTCAAGAATATCATTGCAGCCCACCGATGCCACACTCAGCAGCAACAAAGATGCCAGAAATTTTATCTTGTTTATCATAATCGTTTAGTCTAAGAAAATTAGAATGTAGCTTTAAGTGAAAAATTGAAACTGCGTGTAGCAGGCACTCCATAGTTGTCGATGCCGGCACCGCCAGTGCCACCCGATGTCGAAGCGAGCACCGAGGGGTCGTTGCCGGTGTACTTGGTGAGCATAAACAGGTTGCGTGCTGTGAATGTTGCGCTCAAGCCTTTCACCGCCCAAGTCTTTTTCAAGAGCGAGGCAAAATCATAGGAGAAGGTCACATAGCTCAAGCGAATGTAGGAACCATCTTCGATGAAGTTGGAAGAAACCGGAGCATAATACTGACTCACAAAGTTGTGGTCGAGCACCACAGGTGTGGTGTTTTTTACATAGGTTTTGCTACCATCGGCAGCCACCACAGCTTTCACACCATTCACAATGTATTCACGGTTGCGATACTTTTCATAGAGGTGCGACATGCCTCCCGACAGCAAGCCACGGCTTGTGACATTGGCCACATCGCCACCGCAACGACCATCAAAGAGGAATGAGAGTGTTGCACTCTTGTAGCGCAGGATCGAACCCAATCCAAGCAAAAAGTCGGGCTCACGGTTGCCAATATACACACCCTTCATGGGGTTGATGATGGGATAGCCATTCTCGTTGACAATCACATTGCCTTCGGGGTCGCGCTCATAGTCTTTGCCCGAAATGCCGGTTGAGGAAGCATGCAGGCGAGCCACGGGGAAGATGTCGCCATATTGAGTGCCCTGAATCTCGGTGATGCCGGCAGGCAGGTAATCGACCTTGCCACGATTAAACGAGTAGTTGGCATTGGCTGTCCAAGTGAAATCTTCGGTTTTGATAATGTCTTGCGCGAGCGAAATCTCCATGCCATGGTTCACGAGCGTACCCTCGTTGCGAGTCTGCAAAATCACACCCGACGATGGCGACACTCTCACGGTCACAATTTGATTTTCGGCACTTGTGGAGTAGTAGGCTATATCGAGGCGTGTGCGATTGTGGAAGAAGCGCAAGTCGGCACCAATTTCCCAAGAGCTGTCCATTTCGGGCACGAGGGTGATAGCACGCGACGAGGCAGGGTCAACACCATAGCCACCGTCGGGAAACAGCACCCAAGGCTTATAGGTGTCGGTGAACTGATAGAGCTGGCAGTCTTTACCCACCTTGGCCCAGTTGCCACGCAACTTGCCATAGGAGAACCAGTCGTTGCTCAACTTAAACAACTCACTGAAAATTACACCAGCAGTAACCGATGGATAGAAATAGCTCGACTTCTCGGCTTGCTTGAGGCTCGAAGAACCATCGAGACGGCCTGTCACCGAGAGTTGAGCCATGCCCTTGTAGTCGAAGCGAAGCTCTCCATAGTAGCCATATTTGTTGTATTTGGTGTGGTAGAGGCTGGGACGATTGGCTTTGAGCAAGTTGCCATCGGTGAAGTTGGTGTTCATGAAGCTGTAGAAGTCGCCCCCCAGCATGAACTCTTCGTTATACATCGACGCACTGTAGCTACTGCCCTCCTTGTACTCAGTGCCCAACAGCACATTCATGTTGATGTCGCAAGTGAGGGCACGCTTATAGGTGGCCAGGGCTTGAGCAGTGAATTGCTCGGTGCGCGATGGCGAGAAACTTGCCGAGCCCAGCAGGCTGCGGTTTTCGGCCAAAATGTTTTTCACGTCGGCCGAGTTGGGGTCGTTGAAATCGCTGTCATAGAAGCGAGGCACGGTGTAGCTCTCATAGGTGCTATAGCCCTTGTCATAGCCCAACTTGCCGGTAAACACGAGGTCTTTGATGGGCTCATAGTTGATTTGGCCATTGAGCATCATGCGGTTGCTCTCGGTATCGCTCTTGTCGTGATAGCGTCCATAGTAGGGCGACACGCCAGCATTCAATCGCTCGCGGTCGGTCATGCCAGCCCAATTTTCATAGCGGGCATTCCAGTTTACATGCCCCTCAACGGTTTCATAGTCGCTCATGTTTTTGTTGATGCCCCAATTATAGATTGAGCCCATTGCTGCACCAAAACCACGCGACTTGGCATTCACAAAGTTGGTAGACAATTGCACTGTCACTTGCTTTGATGGCTTGTAGAGTCCTTTCAAGAACACAGTGACTTGGCGACGGAAGTCTTTGGGCACAATACCTTGATTGTCGGTAAACGCTACCGAAGCATAGGAATTGAACCTCTCGGTGCCACCGCTCACGCTCATGTCATATTTTTGCATCACACCTGTGCCCAAGAAATCGCCCAAGTTGTCATATCGGCGGTCGTTGGCACCCAAATAGGGTCCCCAGCCACCACTGGCCGAGTTTTCTTTATACATACCCTTCACACCGGGCATGAATGCCTGTTGAATTTTGGGCACACGCCATGGCGTGCTTATCTCGATGCTGGCAGTTCCGGTAGCACGCACAGTGCCATCTTTTGCGCCACTCTTGGTGGTGATCATGATCACCCCATTGGCAGCCTCTTGGCCATAGAGGGCCGATGCCGCTGCACCCTTGAGCACGGTCATGTTTTCGATGTCGTTGGGGTTGATGTCGCCCAGCGATGAGCCGTGGCCACGCATGGGCACACCATCAACAATCATCAATGGCTCGTTGTTTTGAGCATTGTTCATCGACGAGATGGCTCGAATGATCACTTGGGTTGAAGAGTTGGGCGAGCCACCGCCTGTGGCCACTTGAAGGCCTGCCACCTTGCCTTGCAATGAGTTGGCAAAGTTTGCATTGCTACCAGCAGTGACCTCGTCGGCATTGAGCGACTGAACGGCAAAGTTCAATTTCTTTTTTTCCTGAGTTTGGCCCATGGCAGTCACCACCACCTCGCCCAGTTGGGTGGCATTGTCGGTCATCTCAACATTGATAACCGATCGATTTCCCACCTTGACCGAGACGGGATTCATGCCCACATAGGTTATGTCGAGCACATCATCGTCATTGGCATCAATCGTGAATTTCCCATCCATGTTGGTCATCACACCGCGCGATGTGCCATGCACACGCACCGATGCGCCAATAATGGTCATCTTGTCGGAGGCCGATGTCACGACACCCGTCACCGTGCGGCCATAGCCCAACACTGCAAAGAGGGAAAATAACAGAAGCAATAGCTGTTTTCTCATAATTAAACTGTTTTGTTATTTTGAAATTTTAAATAAGTCTAAATTTTACCAATCAAGCCCCTAAGGCAAAATTGAAATTCAAAAAGATTTCAATCTTTTCACAAAGTAAACACATTTTTTGGTATTTATACAATAGTCAAGGCATGAAATCTCTTTTCACATTCATTAATTAACACTTCAGGAGTTTTTTTACCTAAGGAGTTATGAAGACAAGAGTTTAAGGAGTGAAGACAACATGGTTGGTTGCTTAAACCCAAAACGGTCATTAAGTCGCAATAAGAAAATATCTTAGGCTTTTCCTTGCCCTTGTCATTTATTTTGGTTCTTTTTGACTGCTTTTTCGGTTGTTTAGCCCGCTAA
>CAMYCE010000097.1 GCA_947254205.1 uncultured Prevotellaceae bacterium | reverse complement strand
AAAAATTACTCAAAATAATTTGACAAAAACAAAGAAACCTAATGACCAATTTGGGTTAAAAATCAACGAATTAAACGAATTTTGTGGGGCGGTGTGAATTGCGCCGTTTACTTATTCGTTTAATTCGTTTAATTTGTTGATTATATAACCAATACTGCCACCAGTCGTGTCATCTTAACTCCTCCCTCCCAAAATCCCTGATGATTATTAAGTGTAAAAAATGGCTTATAATTTGGGTGGTTGCAACTTTTGCTGTAATTTTACTATTTAATTGGATTATTGTATATTTATTGCAGATAAAATGAAGCATATCTACACACTATTATTGTGGCTATCTGTCTCGCTGGTAGGGATTAATGCCAATGCGCAAGAGTTTGAAACACTTTTCCCCTATCCGCAGGCTCCCGACACATGCACCACGCTTGAGTCGCGTTGCAACTATAGCACCCGGCACTTTTGGGACAAATGCGACGTGTCGAAACCCATTGGTGCCTCGAGCGACAGCTTGTTGCTCAAAGCCATGAGCGACTATTTGAGCATCATGGGGCAAGCCAATGTGAATGTGGGGCTCACCTCGGTAGGCTCGCTCATGTTTAAGGCTCAAGCCAACAAGGCCAACTTCATGAAACTCTTGAGCTGTGCCGAGTTGTTGCTCTACTACATGCAAGCCCCTGTGGTTGATGATGTGTATTTGGCATTTCTAAAAGCGGCAGTCGACGCCTCGTGGATGCAAAAGGAGGCCAAAAAGCGCTATCGTGGTCAAAAGGCTGCTATCGAAGCCAGCAAACTGGGTGCCACTGTCACCGACTTTGAGGTGACAACGGCGGCTGGAACTCGCCACATCTCGCAGTTGCCACTTGACAGTGCCGAAATTGTGCTTCTTTTTTTCACCAACGATGAAACATCGAGCAGCATTGCTGCCACACGCTTGAGCGCCGACCTTGGCGTGAACGCCCTGTTGAAGCAAGGCTATACCAAGGTGATTAACATCTACACCGGTAAAAACGTGAAAAAATTTCTTGCCACTGCAAGCATGTATCCCGATTGGACACTTGTGGCAGCCCCCAATGTTTATGAGAAAATTGATGTGAGAAAATTACCCTCTTTCTATGTGCTCGACAAGGGCTTGAAGGTGATGAACAAGAACCTCACGATCGACGAGATAAAAAATGCATTCAACACCAATTCTTAATTTTTTTTGCACACCACTATGGTACCTAAAGCAGTAAAACACTTGTTTCTTTATAGCGTGGGTCACACCTATGGCAACCTGTCGCGATTGTTTTTGCGCCTGTTCACGGGTGTCATGTTTTTGCAATTTGGCATGCGCCAAATTTTGCATTTCAATGAAATTGCTCCCACGTTTTCGGGATTTTGGGGCATGTCGCCTGAGTTGTCGATTACTCTTGTGGTAGTGATTGAATTGCTGTGTGCAACGTGCATTATCTTGGGCTTGTTGACCCGCATTGCCGTGGTGCCGGCTTTTGTGCTCATGGGCTATGTTGAGAGTGTGCTCATGGGGCCTGTGGGCGTGTCAAGCAATCAGCTCTTTATATTCCAACCCGGCTACCCCGTGATGTTTATGGGTATTTTCATCTACATGATGCTGGCTGGCCCGGGCAAAATATCGATCGACTATCTCATAGCCTTGTTGCTCGACCGCAACAAAGAAGACGATGAAGTGCTGGAAAAGGCTTGATGCCACAGCAACGATGACCAAGAAATTACAAGGAGATTGAAGCATGAATATCGCAGTTTTAATATCGGGTGGAGTTGACAGTGCCGTTGTGGTGCACAAGTTGGTTGAAGAGGCACAGCACGACATCAACCTGTTCTACATACGCATTGGCATGGACAACGGCGAGGGCGATTGCTCGGCCGAAGAAGACATTGAAATGTGCACCCTCATTGCCAAAAAATATGGTTTGCCCTTGCAGGTTGTGTCGTTGCATGAGGAGTATTGGGACAACGTGATGAACTATGCCCTGCGCACGGTGAAAGCCGGACTCACCCCCAATCCCGACATGATGTGCAACCGCATGATCAAGTTTGGCTTCTTTGAACAACGCTGGGGCAAAGATTTCGACATCACTGCCACTGGCCACTATGCCTCGACGGCGGTGATTGATGGCACCAAATATTTGGCAACAGCTGTCGACCCGGTGAAGGATCAAACCGACTTTTTGGCTCAAATCACCTATGAGCAACTGCAACACCTCATGTTCCCACTGGGCACCATGCCCAAGAGCGATGTGCGACGCATTGCCCAAGAGGTGAATTTGCCTAACGCCTATCGCAAAGATAGCCAAGGCATTTGTTTCTTGGGACAAATCAACTACAACGATTTCATCAAGCGACACTTGGGCGTGAAAAAAGGGGCCATTATCGAACTCGAAACAGGGCGCAAGCTGGGCGAGCACAATGGCTACTGGTTTCACACCATTGGGCAGCGCAAAGGCTTGGGCCTGAGCGGAGGTCCGTGGTATGTGGTCAAGAAAAATGTGCACGACAATGTGCTCTATGTGAGCAATGGCTATGGCACCAGCAAGCAATATGGCCGTGTGTTGCATCTCGACGAGATGCACTTCATTTCGGGCAACCCGTGGCAAGGTAGCGATGGCCCGGTCGACATCACTTTCAAGAATCGTCACACGCCCGTGTTGATGAAGGCACAATTCACCCATCTGCACGATGGCGAGTGGGTGATTGAGAGTCAAGACGACGTGCAAGGCATTGCCCCCGGGCAGTTTGCCGTGATTTATGATGCTGCAGGCAAGTTGTGCTATGGCAGTGGCGTGATTACGGGCCAAAAGGTGGAGTAGTGCACTCAACAACAATAAAAAAATGATTTTAACAATGAATGAGCAATGAATGATAAAGTAGAACTCAAGGTGTTGGGCATTACCTACAACCCTGTGCAAAGCGGAGCCTATGCTCTGCTCTTGCGCGAGGTCGACGGGCCGTGTCGCATTCCGGTGGTGGTGGGCATTGCCGAGGCACAGTCGATTGCTATGAGGCTTGAAAATGTCATTCCGCCACGTCCCATGTCACACGATCTCATGGTGAGCATGTTTCACGCCTTTGGCATCTCGCTCGAGGAGGTGTTTATCTACAAGTTTAGCGAGGGAGTTTTCATGAGCGAGCTTCAACTCAACGATGGCACTCAACAACTCTCGCTCGACTCGCGCACCAGCGACGCCATTGCCTTGGCACTGCGCACAGGTGCCCCCATCTATACCACACGCGAGATTGTGGAAAAAACGGGTATCGTGATGGAGATGAAAGATGCCGAGGGCAATAGGGTAGAGGGTAGTGCCATGCCTCCTTTGTCGAAGATGCCCCTCGACATGCTCAAAAAGCGATTGCAAGAGTGTGTTGAGAGCGAAGAATATGAGCGTGCTGCCGAAATTCAGGCGATAATCAAGCAACGTGAAGTGAAAAATGGTGAGGCATGACACACACACTGGTTTTAAACTGAAAAATAATAAATCTTCTAAAAAAACAAAAAAGTAAAATGAATATGAAAAATGTAAAATTCCGACTTACGATCATGAATTTCCTTGAGTTTGCAGTGTGGGGAGCCTATCTCACCTGCATGGGGAACTATTTGGGAAAGGCTGGCATGGGAGCCGAAATCTCATGGTTTTATGCAATTCAGGGCATCGTTTCGATTTTCATGCCCACCCTCATAGGCATCATTGCCGACAAGTGGATTCAGCCTCAGCGCATGTTGGGCATCTGCCACCTGCTGGCAGGAACCTTCATGTTGTGCCTCTTTGTGCTGGGCATGACTTCGCCCACCCCCGATAAAACACTGTTTATGACTATCTATACCTTGAGTGTTGCCTTCTACATGCCCACCCTCGCTTTGTCGAACACGGCTGCCTTCACGATTCTTAAAGATGGAGGCTATGACACGGTCAAGGACTTCCCGCCCATTCGTGTGTTTGGCACCGTTGGTTTCATCGTGTGCATGTGGTTTGTGAACTGCTCCACGATCGACAATGGCGTGTTTGGCCTAACCTTTGCCAATAGTGCCTCTAAGTTTCAATACACCCACTGGCAATTTTTGGTGTCGGGTGTGTTGAGCTTGTTGCTATTTCTCTATTGCTTCACCTTGCCACAATGTTGCATTGTGAAGAGCGATGAGAAAAAAACACTGGCACAGACCTTTGGACTCGATGCCTTCAAGCTGTTTAAAACCAAGAAGATGGCTATGTTTTTCATTTTCTCGGCTCTGTTGGGCATGTCGTTGCAAGTTACCAATAGCTATGCCACTCCCTTCATCACCAGTTTCAAGGGTATAGAAGGACTTGCCGACACCTTTGCCGCCAACAATGCAACTTTGCTGGTTTCGCTTTCGCAAATAGCCGAAGCCTTCTGCATTTTGCTCATTCCTTTCTTCTTGAAGCGTTATGGCATTAAGGTGGTGATGTTGATTGCCATGTTTGCTTGGGTGTTGCGCTTTAGCTTCTTTGGTTTGGGCAATCCTGCCTTCCCGGGCGTTATCCTGTTTATTTTCTCTTGCCTTGTCTATGGAGTTGCCTTCGACTTCTTCAATGTGTCGGGTGGCCTCTATGTCGACAAGGAGTGTGATGCCAGCACGAGAGCTTCGGGGCAGGGCTTGTTTATGCTCATGACCAACGGCTTGGGCGCTACCGTGGGCACGCTTGCCGCCGGTGCCATTATCAACCACTATTGCCACTGGACCGACACCGGCTTCTTGCTGGGCGACTGGCAGACTCCATGGTTCATCTTTGCTGGTTTTGCACTGGTTGTGGCAGTGTCGTTCATGTTCTTGTTTCAATACAAGCACAATCCCGAGCAGGTTGAAAAATAACCGCCTAATTGACACTACAACTATATTATGGCTCGATTCTATTGCCCCGATATTGCAGTCACGCTCACTTTGAGTGAGGACGAGTCGCGACATTGCACACGCGTGTTGCGACTGTGCGAGGGCGACGAGATTGAGGTAGTTGATGGCAAGGGCAATCTCTACACTTGCCGCATCACGCTGGCCCATGCCAAGCATTGCAAGGTTGAGATAGTGAAAACCGAGCATCAACCACCCCATTGGCGACACAAGATAGTGCTGTGTGTGGCTCCTACCAAAAATCTCGATCGCATCGAAGACATGGCCGACCGAGTGACCGAAATGGGAGTCGATCGCATTGTGCCCCTGCTGTGTCACAACAGCGAGCGCAAGGTGCTCAAAACCGAGCGTGTGGGCAAAATCTTGGTTTCGGCCATGAAACAATCTCTCAAGGCCACTGTGCCACAGCTCGACGAGCTCACGCCATTTAAAAAGCTGGTGGAGCAGCCCTTTGATGGCAAGCGATTCATCGCCTATGTCGACCCCATGCTACCGCGCGCGAGTCGGTTGCAACTGGCACAAGAATATGTGGCAGGAGAAAACACGATGCTAGTCGTTGGGCCGGAGGGCGACTTTAGCCCCCAAGAAATTGCGATGGCTCTTGATGCAGGCTTCATTCCGGTATCGCTGGGCGAGAGCCGATTGCGCACCGAGACGGCCGCCATGTATGCAGTGGCAGTGTGCCATGCCATCGACCAGTTAAACGATAAGCACTTTTTTGAGTCAAAATAGTTGATAATCTCATATATAAAAATAATATAACTCCGAAATGATCAAACAACTCCAGTCGTCGCCCACAGGCAATTTCTTCTTGCTGGCAGGCCCTTGTGTGATCGAGGGCGAGCACATGGCTCTTGACATTGCCGAGAAGGCAGTAGAAGTCACCTCACGGCTTGGTATTCCCTATGTGTTTAAGGGGAGCTATCGCAAGGCCAACCGCTCGCGCATCGACTCTTTCACAGGCATTGGCGATGAAGCTGCGCTCAAAATTTTGCGCAAGGTGGCCGACTCTTTTCACATTCCTGTGGTGACCGATATTCACACCCCCGATGAGGCTGAGATGGTAGCACAATATGTCGATGTGTTGCAAATTCCTGCTTTCTTGTGCCGACAAACCGACTTGCTCGTGGCAGCGGCACGCACGGGCAGGCTGGTGAATATCAAAAAAGGACAATTTCTCTCGCCCGAAGCCATGCAGTTTGCCGTGCAAAAAGTGCGCGACGCTGGCAACGATGATGTCGCCATCACCGAGCGTGGCACCACCTTTGGCTATCAAGACCTCATTGTTGATGTGCGAGGCATTCCTGTCATGCGCCATTATGCGCCAGTGATAGTGGACATCACCCACTCGTTGCAACAGCCCAATCAAAGTGCAGGTGTCACGGGAGGTCGCCCACAACTCATCGAGACTATTGCTCGCGCCGCTATTGCCACGGGGGCCGATGGCCTCTTTGTGGAAACCCACCCCAACCCGGCTGTGGCCAAGAGCGATGGAGCCAACATGCTCAAGCTCGATTTGCTTGAAGGCTTGCTCACTCGCCTCACAGCCATTAGAAAAACAATTCAAGAAATCGATAACTTATAACGCGTTACCCCAATGATGAAAAAAATCAAGTATTTCATTTTTTTGATAGCGGTGCTTGCCGGTGGTGCCTGCCATGTGGCAAGTGCCGATGATGATGTGGCGTCGGCCCAAAAGATTAAGGCTGCCGTGATGCAGGTCTATGACGAGGCTCTTGCCGAGAATCCCGGCGACTATGGCACTCGTTTTGCCCGCGCCATGCAACATTACTATAATGGCAATCTTGCCGCCTCGCTGAGCGATGTGAACACAGCCATTGAGCAAATTCCCGAACAAGAGAAGAGCTTGCTCTATGATGCCCTCATCTTGCGCTCCAAGTTGCTCGATGCTCAAGGCAAACTCTCAGATGAGCAAGCCGACTTGAAGCGAGCTTTTGAAATCAACCCTTCCAACTTGAGCGGTGTTGACATGATTGCCAAGTTGGCTCTCAAAGAAAATGACCTCACCACAGCCGAAAACAATTTTAATGTGATTTTGCGCCAAAGTCCACAAAACTACGATGCCCTCTATGGCTTGGCTCAAGTGGCAGTGCTTCGCTCCGACTTTACCAAAGCGCAATCCTATGTTGATGATGCAGTGAAGCTGTTTCCTGCCGAGTCGCAAGTCTATGTGAATCGTGCCGACATTTTCAACAAGATGGGACAATATAAAGTGGCTGCCCAAGACCTGATTCTTGCCATGAGTGTGGGAGGAGCGGGAGGCAATGGGGCAGTTCCTGCCCTTTATGCAATGGCCGACAATCACTACGACGAGGTGATGGACGCTTTGCAGCACTCTATCGACAATGCTCCGCGTCAAGGTGGTTTTTACTACTTGCGTGCCAACATTGCCAAAGACCATTTTCACTATGCTCAAGCTCTCAAGAGCCTGAAGCAAATCATCGACAACAAGTTCTATGACGACGCTTCTATTTATTTTGATGCCGCCGTGTGTGAGTTTGAACTCACACAATTTGATGCTGCGCTTGCAAGCATCAACAAGGCTCTGTCGCTTGATGCCAAAAACGTAGATGCCTATGTGCTGAAATCTCGCATTTTGCGCAACCTCAAAACAGCCAATTTTAAAGCAGCTGTGGCAACGTTGGCACAAGGCGAGAAGCTCAAGGCTGGCTATGCTCCGCTACTCATGGAGCGTGCACGCTTGCAAGTGGCTCAGCGTCAAAACGAGGAAGCTGTGGCCACTCTCAATCAAATAATTAAAACTCAACCCACCCACAACGAGGCATTGCTGTTGCGTGGATTTATCTATAAATATCGCCTGAACAACAGCGAAGCCGCACTTGCCGACTTTGGCATGATGCTCAAGTCGGGCACCGACATGAAGAGCTTGCAAGGTTTTGCCCTGCATGAGCTCGGGCGCGACGATGATGCTCGCAAGTGGGCACAAGACCAAATCACAGCCACAAAGCTCATTGGCGGTGAGGCCTATGTGTATGCCTCTTCGTTGCTTTCCGACATAGGCGACAACGACCAAGCGCTCAAGTATCTTGAAAGCGCGCTCGCCAATGGCTATGGAAGCCTTTTTGAAGTGAAGGTAAACGAAGACCCCTATGTGAACTTGAAGCTGGTGCGTCGTCACTCCGATTTTGAAGTAACAATCAGTCGCAATCAAGCCAATTTTGAGGTGAAATAGATTGTCTCCCTCAATGGCGTCTCATCAAGCTGGCAGTGCTCCTCATAAACACTGCCAGCTATTATTAAACCCAAAGATTTTTTTGAAAAAAGCGTGTGAAAAATTTGCATGGTTGAAGAAATAGTTCTACCTTTGCATCGCTTTCGACAAGAAAGGGCGTTTAGCTCAGCTGGTTCAGAGCATCTGCCTTACAAGCAGAGGGTC
>CAMYCE010000096.1 GCA_947254205.1 uncultured Prevotellaceae bacterium | reverse complement strand
TATAAAATATGGCTTTGGAAAATCTAACCAAGACATTTCAAATGAAAGAGCCGTGATTTTAGGGTGAAAAAATGGGGCGAAAATTGCTGTAGTATCGAAAAAATGTCTACCTTTGCAGTCGGGTAAGTCCTACACGGCCAGCTCCCGGTAAATTCCCCCAGGTCTTGACCGAAGCAAGGGTAGCCGGTTGTAGCGGCGCGATGTAGATCGCTTACCCTTTTTTTGTTGCCTCTTTAGCTCAGTTGGCCAGAGCACGTGATTTGTAATCTCGGGGTCGTTGGTTCGAATCCGACAAGAGGCTCTCCAAAACCATGAGGCGGAAATGCAACTTGCATCTCCGCCTCACGTTTTTTTGTTGGCCCGATTGAGGGTTAGCGCAGCATGTCGGCTACCTCGTTGAGGTTGCCATCGTTGGGGCTGGGAGTGATGCCCAGCAAGTGGCATAGCAGGGGGTAGACGCACACGTTGCTGAATTGCTGAGGCTTGATGTAGCCTTCTTTGAAACTTGGCCCCATGGCTCTAAAGCCCACGAGCATGTCGCTCAACAGGTTGTCGTAGCCATGTGCTCCTCCTCGCTTAATGGGCTGGTCGGTCACCAGCCAACCGGCATCGGGGAGCACCACCACATCGCCCACATTGGGGTTGGTGCCATAGTGCAGATAGGCAGGCAGGTCGGCTTTTTTCCATGCGCGCGAGTGTGGCACATTTTTATAGGCATTCACGATAGAGTCGGCATATTGGGGTTGTGTGACATAGAATTGTGCAGGCAAGTTGCCTTCAATTCTTTCTACCCATTCGTCTTTCACATAGGGTCTAATAGCCACATTGCGATTGCTCTCAACCCAAGACATGCCATGGTCGCCTGTGACGATGAGGTTGACCTGTGCCCCAAAGGGTAGTTTTTTGATTTCTTTCCACATGCTACCAAGCAGACTGTCGAGGTGCTCCACGGCTTGACGCGTTTCGCGGGCGATGGGACCATAGGAGTGCCCGTTGTGGTCGGGCTCTTCAAAGTAGCACATGATGAAGTGGGGGCGTTGCTCCTTGGGCATATTGAGCAATTCGAGCACTCGCCGGGTGCGTTGTTCAAAACTGAGCAGGGGCTTTTTCATGTAGTTGTGCCAATAGTTGGCGTGATCGCCTTTCACAGCCACATCGCTTCCCACCCAATACACAGTTGCCGATTTCACGCCTTGGCGCTTGGCAGTGAGCCAAATGGGGTCGCCACCATAGTATTCGGCTTTGTTGCGCTCAATGCTGTCGCCCAGCGAGTAGACCTTGCCAGTGGAGCGCACAAGAAAACTATTGGCAACGATGCCGTGATGATCGGGATAGAGACCTGTGGCAAGCGTGTAGTGGTTGGGGAATGTTTTGCTTGGAAAAGAGGGTTGCATGATGGCCTTGACTCCTTGTTGGGTCATGCTGTTGAGAAAAGGAGTGTCGAAGGCTTCGCAGTAGTCCCATCTAAAACCATCAAGCGACACGATGATGGTGTAGCTGTTGTTGTTGGCCCACGATGCCAGTGTGCACAGGGCAACAAGCAGAGTGGTAGCAATTGTTTTAATCATAATCATGAAATTGTGTGGGTGAATGTGTAGAGAAAAATAAGGGGGCTTTTTGAGAGCCCCCTCTTTTGATTGAATTGTGTGATAGAGGGCTAAAAGTGGCTCGACCCGTCGAAGCAATGGGTGCACAATTTGCACTTGGGCAGGCCAATGGCATCAACAAGGTCTTCGATTGTGTTGAACTTGAGTGAGGTGAGTCCAAATCGCTGGCGAATGCACTCTACCATTTTTTCATATTCGGGAGAGCCTGTTGTTGTGTAGCGGTCGAGCTTGGCATTGGGATCGCCTTCGAGTTGCTCAATCACGCGACGGGTGATGAGCTCCATCTCGCTTTTAGAGCTGGTGAAGTTGATGAAGGGGCAACCATAGATGAGAGGTGGGCACGAGATGCGCATGTGCACTTCCTTGGCACCACAATCAAAGAGCACCTTGGTGTTGTCGCGCAACTGGGTGCCACGCACGATTGAGTCGTCGCAAAACAAGCAACGCTTGCCACGCAAGATGGCTTTGTTGGGAA
Source organism: uncultured Prevotellaceae bacterium (assembly GCA_947254205.1). GTDB lineage: Bacteria > Bacteroidota > Bacteroidia > Bacteroidales > Muribaculaceae > Sodaliphilus. The sequence continues at coordinate 6,308 of CAMYCE010000096.1, read as the reverse complement.
TGAGCTTCATTTTGGCCACCAAGGCGCGCATTTCTTGATTGCTTGGGGTGAAGCTTCGGGGCCATGTGGGGGTGTACTTCGACACGGCACGCGACACAGGCTTGTTGAGCCCTCGTGCATAGCCAATAGCCATGCCACTGCCCGAGTCGGGAATTCCGCTCACACTATCAACCTCGGTGTCGTCTTTTGTGGCCATTTTTTCTCCAATGGTGTAGCGCACATCTTCAACATTGCGATGCTCATAGCTTGAGGTGGGAAAGCCGTAATATATCCACAAAAATGAGCACATCTGCATTTCTTCGCCGGGCTTGCGCAATTGGGTCATGCCCTCTGGGGTGAGGCGCACAATTTCACCAGGCCCCATGTAGTGTTCAATTTCAAAGTCGAGATTGGGCAATGAGGTCGACTCGCTCACAGCTACCATGGCTCCATCGCGTTTGCCAATGATGATGGGTGTGCGCCCCCATTGGTCGCGGGCGGCGATGATTTCGTGCTCGGTGAGCAAGAGCAGTGAGCACGAGCCCTTGATGCGACGAAACACATTTTCAATGCCATCAACAAAGTCTTTGCCCTCGGTGATGAGCAGAGCCACAAGCTCAGTTTGATTGGTTTCCCCCGCTGAAAGCTCGGCAAAGTGATGATTTTTTTCAAGCATCTCGGCTTCAAGTTCGGCAATGTTGGTGATTTTAGCAACAGTCATAATTGCAAATTTGCCTAAGTGACTGTTGAAAATGATGGGTTGAGCATCGGTGTCGCTAATGACGCCTATGCCCATGTTGCCCTTAAACTTGCTCAGTTCGTCTTCAAATTTGTTGCGAAAATAGGCGCTCTCAAGATTGTGTATTGAACGAATGAATTTGGCTTGCTCGCTGTCATAGGTGGCAAGACCGCCACGATGAGTGCCAAGGTGTGAATTGTAGTCGGTGCCGTAGAATAAATCTGCGATGCACGGTTTATTGGCTGCTATTCCAAAGAAACCTCCCATTGTAGTTGTTTTTTGTAGTGAATAATTAGGACACAAAAGTACAAAAAAGATTGCGGAAAATTCTGGAGTCACCCACAAAAAAAAGTGTGTTTTTTTTGTGGGTGGAATGCCGGAATATTGGCTTTGCAATGAAGCCTTGTGTGTTTAATTGCTTTTTTTTTAACCCAAATCGGTCATTAGGTTTCTTTGTTTTTGTCAAATTATTTTGAGTAATTTTTGATTGATTTTGAGGGCGTTTAGCGAGCTAAACAACCGAAAAAGCAGTCAAAAAGAACCAAAATAAATGACAAAGGCAAGGAAAAGCCTAAGATATTTTCTTATTGCGACCTAATGACCGATTTGGGTTTAAATGTGGTCAGCAGGGCTCTGTTATTGGATTTTGAAGAAATGAAAGAAAAACACAGTGGCGGCTTTGTGCTTGTCGACTCCTTGCGCTTTGCCCAAGTAGTTGCCCGAGCTGCCTCGCACCGTGCCGTCGCTTGCAATTTTGCCCAAGTAGTTGCCCGAGCTGCCTCGCACCGTGCCACTACTCTCAATCTTGCCCAAGTAGTTGCCCGAGCTGCTGCGCACCGTGCCATCGCTTTCAATCTTGCCCAAGTAGTTACCCGAGCTGCCTCGCACCGTGCCATCGCTTGCTATCTTACCCAAGTAGTTGCCCGAGCTGCTGCGCACCGTGCCACTACTCTCAATCTTGCCCAAATAGTTGCCCGAGCTGCTGCGCAAGTCTTGAGCGTGAAGGCTTGTTGCACAATTCATTACTATTGCCAGTGTCAATGCCACGATGGTCTTGACATGAATGGGTGTCATTCTTTTCTGTGTGATTGTCATCATAGTTGATAAATTTTGAGATAAATAAAATTGTTAGCTTTTCTATATCACAAAAATTGCGAAAAAAAACTAATTTTCCAAATTTAAATTTATCTAAATGTGAATTTGTTGGAATTGTGAGTCTTGGGAGGGTGAAATGTGGCTGGGAAGTGTTATCTTTGTAAGTTATTAATAGATGTAACACAAAAGCTGTGCAAAATGATAAAAAGCATATATAGGCGTGCTGCCGAGTTGGGGATTCCTGCCGGTGTTTATTTAACGGTAGCGATGTTGTCGATTGTGTTTGGCGACAAGTTGCCCCCCCTGTTTCTTGTGGCAGTTTTGCTATTGCTTGTTTCGCCTATAGGCCTTTATCGCATGCAAAGGCAACGCTTTGTTGAGGAATATGGCTTTTCCGACTATGCAAGCTTGTGGATGCTGGGCATCGTGGTCACGTTGTGTGGCTCGCTCATCATGGTGCTGGTGGCCTATGTGGTGATCGAAACAATGCGCCCCAATTGGCTCTATGAATTGGCTCAATATCAAATTGCTGCAGGTATCAATAGTCCCAATGTCGATTTGCGCGAGTCGGCAACGGTGATAAAAAATGTGGTTGATCGTGGCTTGATTCCGCGGGTTATCGACACGCTCGTCATGATGTTTTGGGTCACCACTTCAATGGGCTCGGTTGTGAGTTCGCTCACGGCTATTATAGCGGTGAAAATCCCCTACAAGGGAGGCACACCTCCACCATCGGTGCCAGGCTGGAACCCGCCACATGCTTTTGATGGTGACGATGAAAAATAAAAGAATAAATTCACACACACAAGATAAGATTGAGAAATGGATATTTCAGTAGTAGTACCTTTATATAATGAAGCCGAGTCGCTACCTGAGCTCACTGCATGGATTGAGCGGGTGATGAACGACAACAAGTTCACCTATGAGGTGTTGCTCATCGACGATGGAAGCACCGACGACTCGTGGCGTGTGATCAAGGAACTTCATGAAAAAAATCGCAATATAAAGGGAGTGAGCTTTAGGCGCAACTATGGCAAGTCGCCAGCTCTCAACACAGGCTTTGCGCGGGTTGAGGGCAACGTGGTGATTACCATGGATGCCGACTTGCAAGATAGCCCCGACGAAATTCCAGGTCTTTACAAAATGATAATGGAAGAGGGCTATGACTTGGTGAGTGGCTGGAAAAAGAAACGCTATGACCCAAAGTCTAAGACAATTCCCACCAAGCTCTTCAATGCCACGGCTCGCAAAGTGAGTGGCATTAAAAACCTGCACGACTTTAACTGTGGCCTCAAGGCCTATCGCCATGAAGTGGTGAAACACATTGAAATATATGGCGACATGCATCGCTACACTCCCTACTTGGCCAAGAATGCCGGCTTTTCCAAGATAGGGGAGCGCGTGGTGCATCATCAGGCTCGCAAATATGGAGTGTCGAAGTTTGGGCTCAACCGTTTTGTGAATGGCTACCTCGACTTGATCACTTTGTGGTTTCAAAACAAGTTTGGCAAAAAGCCCATGCACTTTTTTGGCTTGTTGGGCTCGCTCATGTTTATTTTTGGCTTGCTTGCTGTGATGTTTGTGGGCGGCTGGAAACTCTACAACATGTATGCCGGCAACAGCTACACGCTGGTCACCAATTCGCCCTATTTTTATCTTGCTCTCACTTGCATGATACTGGGCACGCAGCTCTTTATGACTGGTTTCTTGGGCGAGGTGTTCATACGCCACAGCAACGACCGCAACCATTATGAAATTCAAGAAGAGCTCAACAATGAAGCATAGAGTGTTGGGCATCATGGGCGCAGGGTTGGCACTCCTCTTGATGGGTGCCACAGCTTGCACGAGTGATGGTTGCCTCGATAATGGTGCAAGCATTCCACTTGCGGCTTTCTACTCGAGCGGCAAGGCAGTGACGATTAAAAATCTCACCGTGAAGGGAGTGGGTGCCCCCGGCGACAGCGTGCTGTTGAACAATGCCAGTGCAGGTAAGGTGTATCTGCCCCTGCGTGCCACATCGAGCACCAGTAGCTTTGTGTTGAGCTATGGAGATAGTGTGGCAGTGCTCCCCGACACGCTCACGCTCAACTATGAGGCTGTGCCCACTTTTGTGTCGCACGATTGTGGTGCAATGTTTTTTTTCAACATCAACAGCTATGCCACTACCCACCATGCTATCGACTCGATTGCAATAACTGGCAAAGTAATCGACAATGTTGATAAAGTTTCGATTAAAATCTACATGAAGCAGTGAAAAATGTTGTGAAATATAGTCGCTGTCTTGTGGCACTTGTCCTGATGGGGGGCTTGAACCTGCCAGTGGTGGCCCAAGACGGAGGGCAAAAGCGTCACATAACTCCTGTGAAGCCCGGCACCAACACAGTGTTGCGCCCTGCCAAGGGCACCAGCGAAGAGGTGATACAGAGCTATATCAAGGGCGACACGGCAGCTGCCAAGGCCAAGGAAGTGGCCGATTCCATGAAGCATGTATACACGCGCTATCCTCTACTCACCGATGTGACGGTGGGCGTTAATTTCATCGACCCATTGCTCATGGCTTTTGGGCAAAAACATGCCGGTGTTGATGTGAGTGCCATGCTCAACATGTGGAATCGTGTGCAACCTGTGGTTGAAGTTGGGCTGGGCTGGGCAAGCGACACGCCCGATGGGCTTAACTACACCTATAAAGGGAAACTTGCACCCTATGCCCGATTGGGTGTGAACTATAATCTCTCGTTCAAGCATAGCCCTCAATATCAAGTGGTGGTGGGCCTGCGTGTGGGTTATTCTTCGTTTTCCTACGACGTGACCAGCGTGTCATCGGGCAGTGACTATTGGGGCGAAAACTCCACTCTTCATCTTGCAGGGCTCAAGTCGCATGCCTTGTGGGGAGAATTGCTGGTGGGCCTGCGTGTGGGCTTGTGGCGAGGTCTCTCGATGGGGTGGCAAGCTAAATATCATGGTTTGTTCAACCACAAGAAAAATGGCTATTCCAGTCCATGGTTTGTGCCGGGCTATGGGTCTCGTGAGAGCAGTTTTGCCTTCTCAATGTCGGTCTACTACACGCTTCCCTTGTCGACCCTTCCCAAAGAAAAGAAGTTGCCCTAATCCTCCGGTTTTTTGTTTTAAACCTGATGACCGATTTGGGTTAAAAGCTCACACCAAAACTCAAGTAGGGTGCCAATACCTTAGGCGAAGAAAAAATGCCGTGCTTGCCACCCAAGCCACTGGCGGTGGTGTTGCCCACTCTCACCACAATGCCCTTTTGCATCTGGAAACGGTAGCCCACACTGGCATGAAAGTCATAGCCCACGCCTTTGTGATAGTCGATAGTATAGGAAGGTGGCACATCTTCTGAAGCTGTGGTGTAGCAATATTTGAAATAACCCAAGTGCATGCCGGCTCCCAATTCAAGCGAGTGGCGTGTGCCTCCCACAAGGCGATAACCCTGTATCATTGCAGCAGTGCCATAGGCCAAGGTGCGAGTTGGAGTGTGCACAAAGATGTTGGCATTGGGCGATTCTTTATAGACGAGTCCCACGCGATAGCCCCATGAATTGTTGTGAGAAAATCGGCTGTCAAACGACAGACCATAGCGAAACGAGGCACCGCCAGTCTCTACCATCACGCTGCGTTGGGGTTGCCGGGCAAAGCCAAGGGCACACATGCCCATTGCCAAGATGCAAAATAGTGTTTTCATGAGTTGGTGGCAAGAATTAAAAAGCATAACCAATGGAAAAATAAACTCCTAAAGCGAAGTCATCGTGAATGGTGAAATTATCGGAAAAGGTGATCACAGGCATCACTCCTGCTCGTGCCATCACATGACTTGATGATAGATAGCGCACCCCAATGTTGTTATAGAGGCTGTAGCCAAACTCGTTGGAGTGCAGAGTTTGCTCTTGGGTGTGTCCGTCTTGGGTGATGAAACCTCTTTCCTTGAAGTGGTAATAGCCCAATTGAGTGCCCAGTGCACTTTCAAACTTCCATTTTTGGCCACCTGCAAGAAAATTCACTTCGAGTGGGAAGGCAATGCCGGTCACTTTCTTGTAGTGGTTCATGCTGCCAAAGTGATATTGCAACGAGCCCTCCAGCGAGTAGTTGTTTTGCTCATTCTCGGTTAAATAAACAGGAGAGATGCCCACTCGATAGCCCCAATGGCTGTTAGATGCCACACGCGCATCATAGGAGATGTTGAACAGGGGCCACATGCCTTGCACTTCGGCATATATGGCTCTTTGCCGGGCTATGGCACATGAGGGCAACAGGGCGAGCAATAGTAGAAGTTTTTTGATTGCTTTCATTAATATCGATCTCGGTTTAAATGTGCATTTTGCAAAGTGCAAAGATAAATTGCTTCATCAAAAAGCACAAGAGGCCATGAATTTTTTGCCATGATAAATTGGGCTTGACAGCTGCTGTTGTGGAGAGATAACTTTGTGTTTAACCCCAATCGGTCATTAGGTTTCTTTGTTTTTGTCAAATTATTTTGAGT
>CAMYCE010000095.1 GCA_947254205.1 uncultured Prevotellaceae bacterium | reverse complement strand
CTCTCTTTGGTGGTGAGTTTGGTGGGCTTGTCGTCGGCAATGAGCACCTGTTTTTGAGTGTCGAATGTGAATTTGCCAATCTTATACATGGTGATTTCTTTGCCTTTCTTTCCCTTCACTCGGCGCAAGATAGCCTCGATGCGCATCACAAGCTCTTCCATGCTGAATGGCTTGGTGATATAGTCATCGGCCCCAATCTTGAAGCCTTCAAGAATGTCTTCTTTGAGTGACTTGGCTGTCAAAAATATCACAGGCACTTCACTATTCACCGTCCTAATTTCTTGGGCGAGTTGGAAGCCATCTTTTTTAGGCATCATGATGTCGAGCACACAGATGTCGTATTTGCCTTTCAAAAAAGCTTTATAGCCACTTTCACCATCGGCATAGAGGTCGGCATTGTACCCCTTGGCCTGCAGGTATTCTCTCAACAACATGCCAAGATTTTCATCATCTTCGCAGAGCAGAATTCTTAATTTTTCTTCCATAATTTTTTTATTTTAAAAGTGGTAATGTAATTATAAATGTCGATCCTTTGTTGACTTCGCTCTCGGCTTTGATGTTGCCTTTAAATAGTGTCACCATTTTATACACATAGGCAAGACCCAGACCAAAGCCTTTCACGTCGTGGCGGTTGCCCGTCGAAACGCGATAAAATTTCTCAAAAATCTTTTTTAAATCTTCTCGTTTAATGCCTATTCCGTTGTCGGCAATCTTGATTTCAAGCATGCCATTGCTTGTGTTGCGAGTAGTCACAGTGAGTTGTGGCTCAACATCTTCGCGACGATACTTGACCGCGTTGTCAAGCAAGTTAAAGATCACATTGGTGAAATGCATTTCATCTACATTCACAATGGCATCTTCGGCATTGAAATGAGCATTAATATTTCCTCCAAATTTTTCAACCTTAATTTTATAGGTGTTGATGACACTATCTATAATAGAATTGGCATCAACATCGGTGAGGCGCATAGTCGCACTTTTGCGATCAAAAAGCGACATTTGTAGCACTTTTTCAACCTGAAAACGCAATCGCTTGGTTTCGTCATTAATCACAGTTGAGGCGTGCTTGAGCAGAGCAGGACTCTTTTGCACTGTGTCGTCTTTGAGCATTTGTGCCGCAAGCGATATGGTGGAGATGGGGGTTTTAAACTCATGAGTCATGTTGTTGATGAAATCATTTTTCATTTCACTCAATTTTTTTTGTCTAAATGCCAGCACAATCGAGTAGATGAATATAAACATCAAGATGAAAGTGAAGGCAAATGATGGAATCATGAATTTTATTGACGAGAAAATATAGTCGCTCTTGGTGGGAAATGTCACTTTAAGCTCATTTTGCTTGCCGGCAGGGTCGTTGGGAAACAAAACTTGAGTGTAGATGTTGGAAGTGTTGACTCCTGTATAATCATCACTCTTGTACACAATGCCATTGGAAGGGCCAACCACTGCATATTCATAAGGTATTTTCAAGCCATTGTTCTCCAATTCTTGCTTTAAATAGGTGTTGAGCGTTTCGGGATCGGCGCGCTGCACAATAGGGCGGTCGCTGGCTTGGTTGAGTATAGTGAGTATCACCTCATTGAGCAGCCCTCGTTGATATAGATATTGACCTTTGAGAATGTTTTGCTTGATTTGATATTGACCATCAAAATCAAAATTCTCATTGTTCTCATTATTATTAAGGTTGCCATGTGTGCCTCCAAGCGAGTGGCTCGACGACGTGGTGGGCAGGCTCGATTTCTCGCGAGTTGAGAAACTATCACTGCCAAAATCAACCTCATTGAATGATTTGCCCGACTCGTTGAGATCTTGTTCCAGATAATAGCGAGTTTCGTCTTGCTCGAGCGATGAAGCAACAGCATAGAGGCTGCGCATCACCGTCTCAGAAAATTGCTCGTTGCGCATCTTTATCATGTTTTCCATATACATGATTTGAACATACAGGAGTCCGATGATTGTGCATGCCATCACTATCGTCAAAAGCCAAATAGTTGATTTCTTCATATTTCTGTGATGCTCGTTTTAAAATGCTTGTTATTAAACTTTGAGTTTACTATTAACGCAAGAACCATAGCATTATTTCATTGGGGATTAAAGCAATGCTAAGGCTTGATTTAACACTCGACTTCAAAATTAACAATTAAATGTGAAAATACAAATTTTTGAGGCATTTATTTTAAAAAAAATTTCATTTCAGTTTTAACACTATGTTTTTTGCCTCTTTTGGGTGGTTGTTCTTGTCTCTGAAAAATGTGAGCGGTTGTCTTCTTAATTCAAAAAGACAACCGCTCAAACTATAGCGTGTAGCACGTTAGTTTTTAATCATGAACAAATGGAGCCACCCATGGGGTGTTGCGATTGGCCGCAATAATTTTATTCATGTTATACTTGATGGTGACGCGATGATTTTTAACATCTAAATCAAATGCGTCCATACCTCGATCAAGAGGAATGAATGGGGGAATGAAGGCCCGACGATAGGGTTGCGCTTCGGCACGATGCCCGGCTTCAACTTGGCAAATGGGCAATCTAATGCCCAAGTCATTCATGCGTCGCCCCTCGGCAATGAAAATTTCTTGACGCATCAAGTACACAAGTTCAAACAACTCTTCGGTTTGCTTGCAGTTGTTAATCATGTCGAGCGTTACCGAAGTTCCTGAAATATAGGGTATGTCGATGAGGTGAGGAGCTTTGCGGTCGAGCACCAACCCTTTGCGATAGGGGTCTTGTGGCGAAGCGGCCACTTCATAGGCACTGCTGTCGGGATAGTGCCAAAAGCCTCCATTGTAGCGACCTTCCAAATGGTCGGCAAGCCCCTGTTGAACTTTGCGTTCACTCACCAATTCAAGGAGCAATTTGAGTTCTTGCTTGCATTGCTCTATCTCTCCTTGCGATAGCATTGCTTCGGCCACAATTAAGTGATTTTCTTCGGCCTTGGCAATGTTGATGGGGCACTCATCGGTAGATTTGAGCTGAAAATATTTGGGGTCAAGAAAATCAAGACGTGGCAGTGGCTGATACATGGTTTTCCAAATATCGTCTTGCATGAGATTGGCAATGCCATTCAAGCCATCAAAGGTGACTTGCCATAGCAATTGCTTTGACAAATTCAATGACGCTCTTGCCTCGGCAATGGCTTGATTCTCTTCGCCCAAGCGATAGTAAACACGAGCTTTAAGGGTGTGAACAAGTGCCTTTTGCTGGACACTATCGGCTCGATTCATTGCACTGTCAAGAACGGGCAGGGCAAGCTTGAGTTGGTCTTTCCACTCCTTGATTTCTCCTCCAGTTTCAATGGGGAGTGCCACAAAGTTTTCGCCTGCAAGAATAAAGGAATAGGCCTTGATGTAGAATAGCGTGAACAAATGCTCTTGAGTGACTTGCTTGTCGTGCTTGCTCACCACATTCAAACCATAATCGGCCGACTCTCGGAGGTTGCTCACACAGCGTTGCAGCTCCTCAATATCGGGGTCGGTATCCATGAGTTGCGGAATGTCGAACACTTTGCTTTCACGGGTATAATTATTGAAATAGTTGTCGGATATAATTTCGGTGTGCAAGCAAAATTTGCTCACTGTTTGTGCCAGCGATTTTTTGGTGCCAGTCACCCACGTCTGCATAGCATTGGGAGTTTGCAAAAAAGTATTTTCGTCAATATTAGGACTCTCAATTTCGCCCGGTTGAATGAGGTCGCAAGCCGTGAATAGGAGAGAGGCACAAGCTATCAGACTATATTTTATTGTATTGTTCATGATTTTTATTAAAAATTATAAGTTGATTTTAAGTGAAACAACATATTGGCGTGGAAGTGAATAGGTCGAGTAGTTCAAACCACCTGTTGCCACAGCTCCTTGAAATTGAGCACCAGCAAGCGATGCTTCGGGATCAACAGACGATGCCGTGAAACTCAAAGGATTGTAAATATTGAATCCCACTTGAATGCTCTTGATGTGTGCAGTTTTTGATGCAAATGGGTGGGTGTAGTTCAACCCAATATTTCTAATTTTCAAGAAATCGGCTTTTTCTACAAAATAATTGGTAAAACTCAACCACGACTCTTTTTGCGAAATCCCTCGAAGTGCGGCTTCGGGAATCGCTTTATCTTTCAATCCTTTCAAGAAACGGAATTGGCGGTCAAACGAGTGCACATAAGCACCAGTTTGATAGTCTCCACTCACCCACAATTGCCACATTTTGTAGCGCAAATCGATGGCAAAGTTGCCATAAAAAGTGGGTAGTGTGCTTCCCAAATCTTGCAGGGAGAGTACTTCCTTGAGCGTGTTGTCGGCGTTGAGCACTGCTTGATTGCCACGCAAAAATCCCACTGGTTTACCTTCTTGAACAACCGTCTGAATGGTGCTGGGACCAAATCCGCCAATAGCAAAGGGCAAGGTGCCACCAGTGCTCAACACTTTGTTGTGGTTGGTGTTGAACGATGACTGCAATGTGAGCGTCCAATCATGAGTGCGCACAGGAGTGAGCGCCATGTTGAGCTCAACGCCCTTGTTGCGAATGTCGCCAATATTGGCAAGATAGTTGGAGTTTTGCCCCGAAGAGGGAAGAGTTGGAATGCTAAAGATAGCATTGCGAGTGTGTGTATAATAGTAGTTGAAACCAATGGTGAGCAAATGATTAAACAATGAGCTCTCCAGTCCCAATTCAAAGGAATGCTTGCGCTCGGGGCCTAAATCAGGGTTGCCATATTTGCCAAAGGTGGCAGCTTGTTTTCCTTGAAATGAAGAAATATCAATCGTTTTTTGATATTCAAAGGCTGGGGGGTAGCTTCCTGCCACACCATAGTTGCAAAAGAGGCGCAATGTGTTGATTGTGCCATTCACAACCATCGACTTCAAGAAAGCCTCGTCGCTCATTACATAAGACAAGCCCACTTTGGGATAAAATTGCCATCTCACATTCTCGCCAAAGGCCGTGTTGTTGTCGATGCGCATGCCCAAGTCGAGATAATAGCGATTGAAAAGCCCCACATTGTCTTGCATGTAAAAACCATAGTTGTGCACATTGCTCAACCATTCATCGGCTTGTTGCGATGCAGCGCCACTCATCACCTTGGCACCATCGCGCACATTGGCACCATTGGCCACAATTTGCATGTCGTGGGTGTTGAAGTATTGGAAACCTGCAGTCAGGATATTGCTCCAGCGATTGGAATACAGTTTATATTGCCCATTCAAGTCGGCAGTGAGACCAAAGTAGTTGCGATTGAAATTGTTGATGCGGCCGGCATCGGTTGTGCCTTGAGGTTTCACATGGGTGTGAATCAAATATTCGTTGGTCACAATTTCCTTGTTGCGGTTGTCGCGATAATCTATGCCAAAAGTTCCCTTGAATGTGAGATTGGTCAAGGGCTTGAACAAGAGAGTTTGTGAGGTTTGAAAACGCTTAACCGTTTCTCGATAATTTTGCAGTGCTTCGGCACGGCTCACAAAATTTTTCATTTGCCCAAAGGCATAGTCATCTATCGCATCTATATCGGCAGTATAGTTTTGCAGTGTGCCATCTTGTGCCTTGTATTTGAAATTGGTGGCAGCAGCACCCTCGGCAAACCACAAGCCGGTGTAAAAACCTTGATTACCATTGCGACTGCGATGAAAATCCTGAGCCACAAAACCAAAAGAGTTTTGATACTCAAGTTTATCGTTAAAATTGATGTGAGAGCCAAAGCGCAAGTCATATTTTTTGTTCTCATTCACATTGTGAATCACTGTACCAGTGTTTTGACTCATGCTTGCTCCCAAGCTATAGCCATATTTTTGGTTGCCGACATCAATCGAGAGACGATAGCGCTGTTCAAAGCCGGTTTGATGCAACAACTCTTTGGTGCGCTTGAAATGATAGTATTGGCTATTGGCCACATCAACACCCAATTCGGTTGAAAAAGAGGCACGAAAACCGCCTTGTGTTCCTTTTTTGGTGAAAAGTTGAATCACTCCATTGGCAGCATCTGAACCATAGATAGTGGTGGCAGCACCACCCGACACATATTCAATGTGATCGATGCTCTCCAAGGGAATGTCGGCAAGTGTTCCTGTTGCTGCCATCTCGCCCATGGGCATGTCTCCAATGGTGTAGGGGTTGGAACCATATCCTTTTTTTGAATAGTTGAGATAGGAACCCGTGTTGAGATTGTCGATTCTCACGCCATCAACATAGATAATGGGAGTGGAATTGGTGAACGCCGACGACAATCCTCGTGATTTAATCGTTGAAGTGGTTCCAGGTTGACCATTAGAAAGAGTGAATTGCACATTGGGCAATGCGTTTTGCAACATTTGGTCGATGCGCCCCGCTGGCAACTTTTGCAGTTCTTGTTCACCCACCTTGGTAATTGTGGAGGAGAGCCTGCGCCGCTGTATGGCTCCAGCTTGTCCTGTAACCACAATTTCATCGAGGCTGATGCTATCGGCAGCAGTCCCAGCCAGATGTGGAGTATTAGTTTTGGGGGCAGAGGATACTGCAGGATTGTTGCTAGCCAAGTTACTGGCGCGAGATGCCAGTGGCAGAGTTAGTGATGCAGCCATGAGGCAAGCCAAATTAACTCGAGTAATCTTTGTCATGTTTTTCTTGAGTGTATTCTCTTCAAGAGAATTTTAAAGTTTAACAAAGAAGCATGCAAGAATCGATTGTCACAACATCACCACTCAACTTGGTGCACCTTAATCTTTTGAGGCGAGGCTACAACAAAACTCAAGCATGGTTCATTAATTCAATAAAGTTCTCGTGTCTCCACCAATATAAAAATCACTTTTTATCGCTTTTGCGGGTGGAAGTTTTGTGTAGTCTTTTTTGTGCATCACGACGACGGCTTTTTAACACCATCTTTGCACAAAAACCGCGACAAAGGTAGCAATAAAATTTAAATTCACAACTATTGCTTTTTTGCATGCTCAAAAAAAGGGGGTTGCTTGGTTGTGGAATATTGACTAATTTTGTTTTATCATTTTTGACTAACACTTTAGATATACTGCAGCAAGAAATGAATTCATTTAGACTAAAAACTGCCATTATTGTGGCTTTTGCACTATTATCGTTTTTAGCGGTTGGTGCACAAGATTTCACCAAGGCCGACACGCTCAAATTCTACAACGCCCTAAACTTTAAACTGATTAACAAAGGCTTTCACAACAGCGAAACGCCCTACTACCGACTGCCAGCTATCATGAAAGACAGCGTGAGGCCCAATCTCTACTCGCTCTCGCGTTGCACAGCTGGCGAGGCCATCAGGTTTCGCACCAATTCTCATTGTGTGGCTGTGCGCTACAATCTCATCTCCAATTTCACCATGGCACACATGGCACCCACTGGCATAAAGGGCATGGATCTCTATATTCTTGATGGCGACAAGTGGGTGTTTTTAAACTGCAATCGTCCCTATCGAGATTACTCAGGAGCAACTCCTCGCAAAGACTCCATACAGAGCAAGATTTTTATTGACAAACTTGATGGCGAGATGCATGAATACATGATGTATCTACCGCTATATGATGGAGTGAACTGGGTTGAAATTGGTGTTGAGCCAAATGCACAAATCCAAATGCCACAAGTGAACAGTCCACGCCACGACAAGAAGTTTGTGTTTTATGGCACCAGCATCATGCAAGGAGGTTGTGCTTGCCGGCCTGGCATGGTGGCAACCAGCATCTTGCAACGCGATCTCAACGTGGAGTGTGTGAATTTGGGGTTCAGTGGAGAAGGCAAAATGGACTATTGCATGGCTCGAGCCATGGCAACCATTCCCAATGTGCATGCTTTTATCATCGATCCGGTGCCCAATTGCACCAAAATGATGTGCGACACGTTGACCTATGAGTTTGTGAAAATATTGCGCACTTTGCGCCCCGATGTCCCCATTTTCATGGTTGAAGGCTTGGAATACTCCTACACCCACTATAGTAGCTATTACAACAAGTATTTGGCACAAAAAAATTATGAATTTCACAAAAATTATCTCAAACTCAAAAAGGAAAATCCGCGCAACCTCTACTATATCGACAACAAAAACCTGTGGGGCCCCGACAACGAAGGAGTTGTTGATGGTATTCACCTCACCGATATTGGCTTTTACTGGTATGCTCAAAAGCTAAAGCCCTATCTTGAGGCAGTGCTCAAGGGGAGCAAAGTGCCATTTCAAAAAGAGGTGAATAAACCCTATCCCGAAATCCCGGCTCCCGATAACTACAACTGGTAACTACACACACACACTAATTATTGCTGTGACAAAAAAGGACTATATCATTGCGCTCATTGAAGAGGGCGAGCATGAGCATCAAGACTTTAAATTTCAAATCAGCGATGCCCGCAAAATCGCCCGTAGCATTTCGGCCTTTGCCAATAATAGCGGAGGCCACTTGCTTGTGGGTGTGAAAGACAATGGCAACATTGCAGGGGTGTCGAGCGACGAAGAAATCTACATGATCGAACAGGCTGCAAGCATGTATTGCAGGCCAGAGCAACACGTTGCCTTTGAGCTATTCGGGTTGCAAGGCAAAACGGTGCTCAAAGTCGATGTGCCCGAAGC
>CAMYCE010000094.1 GCA_947254205.1 uncultured Prevotellaceae bacterium | reverse complement strand
GGAAAAGCCTAAGATATTTTCTTATTGCGACCTAATGACCGATTGGGGTTAAAAGAGCATTGGGACTATAGCCCTTGTTTTAAGTTCTATAGCCCCAATGATTGTATTGAGAAGCATTATCTACCTCAATAAATGAGGCAGGTAGCATTATCCAAAGTTGTCATACATGATGCTTTCGGGGTCAACGCCAATGCTATCGAGATAGTCGGTCACCGTTTTGATGAGCATTGGAGGTCCACACAGGTAGAACTCGCAGTCCTCAGGTGCTTCGTGATCTTTGAAATAGGTGTCGCGCACGCAGTTGGCAGCGAAGCCCGTGTAGTAGTTCACGCCTTGTGCATCGGCAATGGGGTCTTGACGGTCGAGCGAGAGGTGCAAGTGGAAGTTGGGATATTCCTTCTCCAATTCCCAAAAGTCTTCAAGGAAGAAAGCCTCGTTCAGGGCACGGGCACCATAGAAGAAGTGCATCTCGCGATCGCGAGTGTGCAATGTGCGCAACATGTGCATGATTTGACTGCGCAATGGAGCCATGCCAGCACCACCACCAATCCAAATCATCTCTTTGCCCGATGTGAAGTTGGGGTGGAAGTCGCCATAGGGGCCACTCATCGTTACCTTATCGCCGGGCTTGAGCGAGAAAATATAGGAAGAGGCAATGCCGGTGGGCACATTTTCAAAACCCACTTGAGGCCTGGGCAGGAATGGCGTGGTGGCAATGCGCACGGTGAGGGTGATGATGTCGCCTTCATCGGGGTAGTTGGCCATTGAGTAGGCGCGTGTGGTTTCTTCGGGGTTCTTGGCCTTGAGCGAGAAAATGTTGAATTTTTCCCATGTTTCGATGTAGTCTTTGCCAATCAAGTCCTTGTCAAAATCTTTGTCATAGTCGATGCAATCAAATGCAGGAATCTTGATTTGGGCATAACTACCGGGCACAAAGTCCATGTGCTCGCCCGGGGGCAGAGCCACCTTGAACTCTTTAATAAAGCTCGACACATTGCGGTTGCTTATCACTGTGCACTCCCATTCTTTCACATCGAGCACCGAGTCGGGCACCTGAATTTTCATGGAGTCTTTCACCTTCACTTGGCAGCCCAATCGCCAATGCTCTTTTTGTTGCTTGCGAGTGAAATGAACAGTCTCGGTGGGAAGAATTTCGCCACCACCTTCAACCACCTGCACTTTGCATTGCCCGCAACTACCTTTTCCGCCACATGCGCTTGAGAGCATCACTCCATGGTCGTGCAAGGTGTTGAGCAACGAGTTGCCTGTGCTCACTTCAAGGTCTTTCTTTCCGTTATTAACGTCGATGTGCACCTTTCCCGATGCCACGAGATAGTGCTTGGCCACAAGTAGCAAGGTCACAAGCAGCAACGTGATGAAAAGAAATATTGCTGCACTGGTGGCTACGGTGAGCCCTATTGTATTTGCTATCAATATCATGTCGTTGGTTTAAAGTTTAATGCCCAGGAAACTCATGAAGGCAATGCCCATGAGACCAGTAATAATGAAGGTAATGCCTATGCCACGCAATGGTTTGGGAACGTTGCTATAGGCGAGTTTCTCTCTAATGGCTGCAAGGCCCACAATGGCAAGCAACCAGCCAATGCCACTGCCTGCGCCATACACGGTTGCAGTCCATGCACTGCCAAAGTCGCGCTGTTGCATAAACAAGGCTCCACCCAAGATTGCACAGTTCACAGCAATGAGTGGCAAGAAAATGCCCAGCGAGTTGTAGAGGCTTGGCGAGAATTTCTCAACTGCCATTTCCACAAGTTGAGTGGCCGAGGCAATCACGGCTATAAACATGATGAGGCCCAAGAAACTCAAGTCAACGCTGGCAAGCTCAGGGCTAATCCATGTCATGGCTCCAGCTTGCAAAATGTAGTTGTCGAGCATGTAGTTGAGTGGCAATGTCACAACAAGCATGAAGGTAACAGCCACGCCAAGGCCCAAGGCCGTTTTCACATTCTTGGAAACAGCGAGAAATGAGCACATTCCCAAGAAGTAGGCAAATATCATGTTGTCAATAAATATTGACTTGACAAATAGATTTAATTCTTCCATTTTTTCTGATACTTATTTTTTGAGGTTGTTACTTGCGGTTAAGATTCTTGCAACTCTTTGTTGCGAGCACGTTGCACCCAAATGATGCAGGCCACAACAATGAGTGCCATGGGAGGCAAAATCATGAGGCCGTTATTGGTGTAGCCATGGTCATAGCACCATTGTGGAATCACGGCAAAGCCCAGCAGAGTTCCGCTGCCCAGCAATTCCCTGAAAAACGCTACAATCACGAGAATGAGAGCATAGCTCAAGCCATTGCCCACGCCATCAAGGAAGGCAGGCCAAGGCTTGTTGCTCATGGCAAAGGCTTCAAGACGCCCCATGAGAATGCAGTTGGTGATGATGAGACCAATGAACACCGATAGTTGCTTGCTCACATTATAGTCATAGGCTACCAGAAATTGTTGCACAATGATGACAAGTGCTGCCACAACCACCAGTTGCACAATGATGCGAATGGTCGACGGAATTGTTTTTCTCATGAGCGAGATGATGACATTGGCAAATGCCAGCACCGCTGTTACCGAAATGCCCATCACAATGGCAGGTTCAAGACTCACGGTCACTGCCAGAGTGGAGCATATACCCAAAACCTGCACAAGCACAGGATTATCCTTAGAGAATGGGTTGAATAATACTTCTTTATTTTTATTGGATAACATAAGTCAAAGTTTTTTATTTTGAAGCTGTTGAACTTTGCAGTTTTTTGAAAAATGCGTTGTAGGGAGCAAGACAGTGCAACAACATGTCCGACACGCCACGGCTCGTGATAGTGGCGCCCGACAAGCCGTCGACATAGTCGCCACCATCGGTGCTTTTTTGTCCCTTTTTCACCACCACTACGCTCTTGAAAGCTCCATCATGATAGAGGCTCTTGCCCTTGAATTCATCTTGAAAGCCGGTTTCGGTGATGCGTGCCCCAAGTCCGGGAGTCTCGCCTTGATGCGAGAAGTTGGTGCCATACACAGTTTTTCCATCTTCGTTCACAGCTATATAGCCCCAAATAGGCCCCCAAAGGCCTGCTCCATACACGGGAACAATGTATTTTTTTGCTCCATCACTGGCAATGCTCACAAAGAGAGGCAACTGGCGTTTGTTGGCACTCAATTTCACATTGGCACTCATGTTCACGTCAAAGGCCTTGTTGACTCCACTATCGGCAATTTCGCCTTGAGCATCAATTAAATATTCACCCACAATGTGTTTTTTGAAATCCTCCTCAACAGCAACCTCATTTTGGGGTATCACATGAATGGCCCCCAAAATTTGCTGGCGTGTATCGTTGGCCCTGTTCAAGTCTTGCTTGGGCTTGAGTGTCATAAACACAAAGGCAAGAACTGTTCCCACCACAATCACCATGATCGATGAGTAGAGGAATTGATAGGTATTGCTATTTTTATTCATTGTCATGTCCTCCTCTGTTATTGATTGTTAGCGTTTCTGGCGCGTTTCAAGCGACGGTTGATGTTGCTGTTGACCACGCAATAGTCGATGAGTGGTGCAAAGGCGTTCATAAACAACACGGCGAGCATGGCACCTTCGGGATAACCGCTGTTATATACCCTGATTAAGATAGCCAGCACACCTGCCAAGAAACCATAGATATATTGGCCAATGGTGGTGCGAGCTCCCGTCACAGGATCGGTGGCCATGAACACAGCGGCAAAGGCAAATCCACCCAAGCACACTTGCGTGATGGGATCGAGAAGCGAGGCAGGATAGGAGGGGGTAGCACAAGCATGAGCAATAAAGCCCATGAAGAGTCCTCCTGCAAACATAGAACCCATCACACGCCACGAGGCAATGCCACTGATGAGCAAGATGGCTGCACCTATTAATATAGCAATCATTGAAGTTTCGCCCGGAGAACCGGCAATAGTGCCCCACACAGCCTCCATTGTGCCAATGGCTTGACCTGTAACGTCGGTCATGTGCACATTGGTGCCCATGGTTGTTGCAACTTGTCCCAGCGGAGTGGCTCCCGAGAAACCATCAACCACTGTGCCTGCTCCAAATCCAAAGGCCGAGTCAAGTTTCACAAATGGCTCATCGCCACTCATGCTGGCAGGATAGCTAAAGAACAAAAACGCACGGGTGATGAGTGCCACATTAAATATATTCATTCCTGTGCCACCAAACACCTCTTTGGCAAATATCACAGCAAATGCAGTGGCAAGCGCTGTCATCCATAGCGGTGTGTTGATGGGAACAATGAGGGGAATGAGAATACCTGTCACCAAGAATCCTTCTTGTATTTCTTTGTGGTGAATTTGTGCACCCACAAATTCAATGCCAAGTCCCACCACATAGCTCACTACTATCACGGGCAACATGGCCAAGCAGCCAAAAAGCCACATGTCAAACCAGCTTGTGTTGGGTTGCCCAATGGCCAAGAAGTGTTGCAAGCCAATGTTATACATGGCAAACAGCAAGGCGGGCATGAGAGCTACAACCACCATAATCATGGTGCGCTTCATGTCGTTGCTATCATGAATGTGAGCACCCGATCGTGAAGTCGTGTTGGGAGTGAACAAGAAGGTCTCAAAGCCATCATACACCGATTGCAGTTTGGCAAGCTTGCCACCCTCGCGGAATGTGGGCTCAATCTTGTTCAAAAAATTTCTAAGAGCTTTCACTTTTTGTATTTTTTTACTTTAATTGTTAATACTCAATTTCTCTAAAACCAATAGAATAACTACTCTACTTCTTTTCTCATTTTGTCTAAGCCTTCTCTCACAATGCGTTGCAACTCAAGTTTTGAGGTGTCGGCATATTCGGCAAGAGCAAAGTCTTCGGGGGCAACCTCATAGATGCCCAATTGCTCCATCTTGTCGATGTCGAAAGCAATGATTGATTTAATCAGGAATTCGGCATAAATGTCCATGGGCAACATGCGGTCATATTCTCCGCTCAGCACAATAGCACGCTCACCACCATTAAGCTTGGCATCGAGGTTCAGCGATTTTTTGCTACCCAAGAGCCAATTGGTGAAGCAACGATAAATGCTGAATTTTTTAGGACTCAGCGAAGCCCAACCCATAAATTCATCTTTCTTGATGATTTCGGGAATCACAGTCACTTGGCGATAGGGGGCGCGCAAGTAGCCCTCGGCACCGGTGCGATAACCGCTCAAGGCGTTTCCGTTGATGTAGCGTTTTTCTTGTTGGCTGTCATTGATGTTGCCTTGAGTGAGTGTTGCAATGGGGCACCCCATTGTGGCTTTCACATAGCGAGGTTGGGCAATGCTTGCACCAACAACTGCCACTGTTGTGTCAAAATTGACTTTTCCTGTTGTGAAAAGTTCGCCAATGCGCGATAGAGTCACAACATCGAGTGTCCACACAACTTCGCCTTTGTTCACAGGTTTAATGTTGGCAATTTGCACACCCACGTTGCCTGCAGGGTGGGGACCATCAATGATGTTGGTCACAGCTCCGGGCACTTCAATCACATCGTTGGCATTGCAACTCAAATACACCTCTCCTTGAGTCAAAGACTTCAACACTTCTACACCTTTGGTTATATATTGGCGAGCCTCGCCAAGCACTACACCCAAGTTGGGGGCAAGAGGGGCACTGTCAAAGCAAGTCACAAAGATGTCGCGAGGTTTCACCTCGGGCGAGGGCACAATGTCGTAGGGGCGTTGACGCATCATTGCCCACAATCCCGACTCCAAAAGCACATCTTGAATGGGAGCTTTGAGGTCGAAGGCCTTGTGCTTGTCTTCGCCATCGCGCTCAATGACGATCGATTCTATCTTTCGGCGTTCACCCCTGTTCACGGCAACAATAATGCCACTCACAGGCGACACGATTTTTATAGCTTCGTGCATCTTGTCGTGATAAATTGCTTCGCCTGCAACAACAGTTTCGCCTTTTTTCTTGTCAAGACGGGGCACAATTCCGCAGAAGTCGTCGGGAGTGATTGCACTGGTCGTCGACACTGGCGCTTCAACGATTTCATTATCGGCAATTTGTCCCGCCAAATCGAGGTTATAACCCTTTTTTAATTTTAATATTGCCATAGGTTTTTTTGTTGTTTTTACAATATTTGGCAAAGATACTAAAATATATTATTTAATGATGTGTTTTTACACTAAAAATAGTGTCATTCACCCTTGACTCGATCGACTATGAATGGCTTGATTGTGGGCATGGAGAGAGAAGAATTTGATTGTAGGTCCATTTTACTGGTAAAAACTTGTTTTTTCACCAAAAAACCAAATATTGAATTGTATTATTGAAATAATTGTAATACATTTGCGTTGATTTTTGTAGCATTTTATTGGTTGGAGACGCTACTCTTGCCAGTGAAAATTGCATGAATCGATGCGCTCAGGTGCAACCTATGAGTGTATTTTTTAGATAGTTGCACAACAAAAGCCATCGTGTAAACGTTGTGATATTTGCGTTTAAATGATTGGCAATATTTGACGATTTTATTATTTAATGAACAACAATTAATAAACAATTAATTATTTTTTAACAATTTATTTTTACTAAAAATTATGGAAGCTACAAAACCTAATGCTCCTCAACAGCCTAAACCCCAGGCTGCAAAAAAAGCTGACAACAAAAACGTTGCAAGCGAAGTTAAGGGTATCAAGAATGCAATCTGGGTGATCATTCTTTGCTTTATCCTTGCTGAAGCATTCTACGTGTTTGGACTTGGAAGCGGTGCTAACTTCAAGTTCAGTGATGCAGGTAACTACTTTATCCACTTCATCAAGCCCGAAACAGTGACAAGTATTCCTCAAAACCTCATGGGTACTATGTACATGGGTGGCTTCGTTGTGCCCTTCATCTTGACTTGCTTGTTTGTAGTATTCGTTCTCTCGGCCGAGCGCTATTTTGCTCTCTCTAAAGCTGGTGGTAAAGGCAGCCAAACTAAATTTGTTGCCAACGTGAAGCAAGCTCTCAACAATAAAGACATTGCCAAAGCTGAGCAATTGTGCCGCGAGCAAAAGGGTAGTGTTGGTGCTATCGTTTTCTCTGCACTTCAAAAGTACAAAGAAATGGAAGTTGCTAACCTTCCTAAAGAGCAAAAACTCAGCATCATTCAACAACAAGTTGAAGAAGCAACTGCTCTCGAAATGCCTTCGTTGCAACAAAACCTCCCCATTTGTGCAACTCTCACAACTCTGGGTACTCTTCTCGGTCTGTTCGGTACTGTGCTTGGTATGATTCGTTCATTCTCGGCTCTGTCGGCTTCGGGTTCTCCCGACTCTACCGCTCTTTCTACCGGTATTTCTGAGGCTCTTGTAAATACCGCTTCGGGTATTGCTACTGCTTCGCTCGCTCTTATTTCTTACAACTACTTCACTAACAAGATTGACAACTTGACCTACGCTGTTGACGAACTTGGTTTCGCTCTTGTTAACACTTATGCTCAAAACCACGAAAAATAATTCGCTGGTGAATATTTGAGTAATTAATAAGTAAACAACAATTTAATAAGAAATTAAGTTACAATGGGAAAAGTCAAAGTAAAGAAAAAAGACGCGCGTATCGACATGACCGCCATGAGCGACGTCACCGTGCTGTTGCTTATTTTCTTCTTGTTGACATCTACCTTCCTCCAGAAAGAGCCCGTGCAGGTGATAACTCCCTCGTCGGTTTCTGAAGAGGTTGTGCCCGAAAACAAACTCATGACCATCTTGGTGAGCCCCAAAGGGCAAGTCTTCTTGGAAATCGTGGGTACGGCCGACACAACCAAAGCACCTTCCGAAAAGCTGAGAGAGCAAGTGTTGGGCATGATGTGCCAAAAACACAATGTGCAACTCACCGGCGACGAGGTTAAAGCCTTTAAGAAAACAGGCGCTTTTGGCGTTCCAATGAGTAATATGAAGCAATGGCTTTCTATGACTATTGAGGAGCGCGACAAAGCTCTCAAAGAAGGTCCTGGCATTCCAATCGAACTGACTGAATATAACGGCAAAGAAACCGAATTCCAAGAATGGATTAAGGCCGTTTCGCAAGTCATGGAAGAAGCCGGAGAAGGAGATGACATTAGAAGTGGTAAGGGTATTGCCGTTAAGGCCGATGCAACTACTCCATATCGTCTTGTAGAGTTAGTTATGAACAACTTGCAGTCGATCAACCGTAACAAGTTTACGTTGATGACTTCATTAAAGAAGGAGGAAGAGTAATATGTCAAAGAAAAGTATTAGTCGTCAGAAAAAGATGGACACCCGTATCGACTTTACTCCAATGGTCGATATGAACATGTTGCTCATTACGTTCTTCATGCTGTGTACTACCATGTTGAAGTCGCAGACCTTGAAGATTGCGCTCCCCACCAATAATGAAGAGAGTAAAACCGAGCAAAACCAAAACCAGGCTGCCGAGTCGCAGGCCCTCACTATCATTATCGATGGTGTGGAAACCAATGACGAGAAGACTGGTGCACGTTCCAACCCCATGGACGCTAAGTTTTACTACTACGAAGGTCAGCTGGACATGAACAATCCTGAATCTTTCAAGGAAGCTAAGGGTATTGGTATTGGTGATACTAACGACAAGTCGTTCTTGCGCGGCATCTTCCG
>CAMYCE010000093.1 GCA_947254205.1 uncultured Prevotellaceae bacterium | reverse complement strand
AAAATATGGCTTTGGAAAATCTAACCAAGACATTTTAAATGAAAGAGCCGTGTGCGTGATATGCATTTTTTGCCATAATACTATCGTATTCCCAAAAAAAGATGTATTTTTACAACACCCAAGAAAGGATGACGGTGATACTTTACGCTGTTGTCGAAGAAATGGTGGGGCATAGAGCCCCATCCATTTCTACCCAAGGAAAGGACTCTGGATCACATTGTCTGTTGTAAGTAATGCAAATGAAATCTGCATAAGTTCTTGCCTTAGTCAATAAGATTACTGGTCTGAGATAAGGGAGTATTATAGCCACCTAATGTCCGATTTGGGTTTAGTAACTTTGCATGACAAAAAAAACAGACACGATAATGGAACAACCCTATCAAAAAAAATACCCACAGCTCATGGCAGGCAAGACAATACTATATGTGCATGGTTTTGGCTCGGCAGGTTCTACCCACACCGCACAACTCTTGCGCGAGCTCATGCCACAAGCCACCGTCATTGCCCCCGACCTGCCCCTGCACCCCAGCGAGGCCATGGAATTGTTGCACAGCGTGTGCACAGAGCAACAGCCCCAGCTCATTGTGGGCACCTCGATGGGAGGCATGTATGCCGAAATGCTCTATGGCTACGACCGCATTGTGGTGAATCCTGCCTTTGAGATGGGCGACACCATGGCCAAGCATGGCATGGTGGGCAAGCAGTCGTTTCAAAATCCACGACAAGATGGCGTGCAGGAATTTATTATAACCAAGGCATTGGTCAAGGAATATAAAGAAATCACCGAGCAGTGCTTCACGGGCATCACGCCCGGTGAGCAACAACATGTGTATGGGCTATTTGGCGATGCCGACCCTGTGGTGCACTGCTACGACCTTTTCAAGGAGCACTATCCACAAGCCCTCTATTTTCATGGCGAGCATCGACTCAACGAGAAGGTGGTGATGCATGCCCTGTTGCCGGTAGTGCGCTGGATCGACGACCGCCAAGAGGGGCGTGAGCGCAAAATCATCTACATCGATCGCAGTGCCCTCATCGACTCGCGCAACATGCCCAAAGCAAGCCTCATGAAGGCAATCGAATTTTTGCTTGAATTCTACGACATCTATTTTGTGGCACCGGCACCCACCGGCAATTGCGAAGAAATCGACCACATGCAACAATGGGCCGAGCAACACTTGAGCACCATAGCTTGGAATCGAGTCATCTACACCCAACACAAGCAATTGCTCTATGGCGAGTATCTGATAGCCGGCAATGCATGCCCCAATTTCATGGGCACCTGCCTTGAATTGGGTAGTGCCAATTTCAAGACATGGGAAGAGGTCATCACCTTCTTCTCACGCTTGGGCGGACAATAGTGGCTCTATCACTGTTTTTCACATTTCAACCCAAAAACAATCAAAAAAATAATCTCAGGCCTCTAAAAAGTGGGCATGACTCTAATTGCGAGAGTCATGCCCATCATTCATGCGGATATTAATTTCGTGGTAATAGATTTCTATTTCATCACAAGTGTTAGAATTTCACACTCACACCACCATACCATGTTGCACCATACATAGGAGCATACATGAAGGCAGCATCGTCGGTGTGCTTCTCGTCTTGAAGGTAGCTAAGGATGTTTTTGCCACCAGCATAGATATTGAAATGCTTGCCCACTTGCTTGGCCACACGTGCATTCCACAAGGTGAAAGGCGTGGTTTTCTTGATTTTTGAAGTAGAGCCATCGTCTTCGGAGTTGTAGTCGATATACATTTTGCCTTGCAACGAGCCCGTGAGCGAGAAACTCCAAGTGCCGGGAGTGTAGTCGATCGAGAGGTCGCCGGTCATGGCTGGGAAGCGTGAAATGTTTTTGCTATCCTTGGCATAGGCAAGGCGGCTGGGATATTTCTTGTTTTCTTCATCTTCGGCATTGCTCCACTCGGCACGCTCGTGTTTAAACTTGCCTTGGTTGATAGTCCAGTTCAAACCCACCGAGAAATTCCTCACGGGATTTACCTTGGCACCCAATTCAACACCTTGCACAAAGGCATCGTCAACGTTTTCCCATTGATAGGTGTAGCCCAATTTCTTCACCTCATCGCCAGCAGGAGAAAATTGAATTTTGTCCTTCAAGTCGGTGCGGAAGATATTCACGTTAAACTGATAGTTCTTGCCATAGAAGTCGGCCGAGAGGTTGTAGCTCATCGAGCGCTCACCCTTGAGGTTTGACGACTTCCACACGCGAGGCGAACCGCTGCACAGGTGCAAGTCTTCGGAGAAGCCATAAGGAGCACGGAAACCAGTGCCAAAGTTGGCACGCAACACCAATGCATCGCTCACCTTGTATTTAAGAGCTAAGCGGGGGTTGATGCTGGTTTTCTTGAAGCTGGTTTGAGGGAAAGCGGCGTCAAACACCTTTTCGCTGGCCGTGTATTCCTCGCCCGACTCGTGCATGTCGACGCGCACACCGGGCACGGCAGTGAGACCGTTCACAATGTTCCACTCATCTTGCACAAAGAAGCCAAACTCGTTGGCGTGTTTCTTGCCCAGCGACGAATAGACTTTACCATAATAGGTGCTTTCATCATCGTCGATGCAATATAAGCCTGTTTCACGCAAGCGTGTGAAGTAGCCCTGAGCACCCACCAGCAAGGTGTTGTTGCCCAAAATCGAGCTAAAGGTAATGGCAGGAGTCACTGTGTTTTCGCGAGCCACATAGGGGCGCATGATGTCCACATCGGGGCTGATGCCCTCGCCCTTGTCGTCTTTGTGCGAGTCTTTATAGCTACCCAAGAAGGTGTCGTTGGTGGCAACGCGCTTGTGATACACATAGGCCGTCGACACATTGAGTTCGGAGTATTGACCAATGGGCAAAGTGTAGTTCAGGTCGGCCGAGAGGCGATTGGTGTTGATGTTCTCGGTGCCTTCGGAGAAGGGATTGAGATAGAGGTCATCGGTCATGGTGCCACCATAGCGTTGTTCGTTTATCACCTTGCCACGTATCACGAGTTTATCGTTCTCGGCAAAGGGGTTGAAGAAATAGGCACCAAAGCCCAAGTTGTTCACAGTGAGGTTCACGCGGTCCGACACGCCATCGGTTCTTTTCACCGAGTCGCGAGTGAGGCCATTGCCGGTTTTGTCGATTGCATCTTCATGGGCGTGTTGTCCAAAAATGTTGAGACCCATATTCTTGTGGCGCATCGAGCCCGAGAAATTGAGGTTGCGGTGTCCCCAGTTGCCAAATTGGAGGTCGGCTTTGAGTGAGGGTTCAAACGTGGGCTCTTTGGTGATGATGTTGATAGCACCGGCCACTGCACTACTGCCATACATGGCCGAGCCGGCACCCTTCACCACTTCCATGCGGTCAACATCGTTGGTGCCCATCTGCTGCAGGCCATACACGCCGGCGAGTCCCGAATAGATGGGTTCGCCATCAACGAGCACTTGGGTGTGCTCGGCACCAAGACCTTGCATGCGCACCATCGAGAAGTTGCAAAATTGGCATTGTTGCTCAACACGCACCCCTGGCACGCCTTCAAGAGCTTCAAAGATGTTTTGGGCATTCTTCTTGGTGAGCGCTTGCGAGGTGAGCACTTCGGTGCGAATGGGCACGTCTTTCACAAAATGCTCGGTGCGAGTGCCAGTGACTACCACCTCGTCGAGATTCATGGCATCGTCGTCGAGCACAAAATAGGCACCTGTGCCCTTGCCCTTTTCCATGGTCACAACAAGCTCTTGAGCTTGATAGCCCACGAGGCTTGCCACCACAGTTTGCTTGCCAAGGGGCAAGTCGGTCAGTTTAAAATGGCCACTTCCATCGCAATGGGTCACAAGTCGTGTGCCTTTCACCTTAATAGTAGCATAGGGCAAATGCTCTCCGGTGGTTTTGCTCTTCACATCGCCAAAAAGCATGGCATCGGTGTCGTGGGCCGACATGCCAAACGAGAGCAAAACACTAAGTAGTAGAAAAAGTAAGTTTCTCATCATCTAAGTTTCTCTTTCTCTTGCCAGCTGTGCAATCAGTGCACATCACATAGCTTGCAAGTTTTTTTTAAAATAGTGTGTATTTTCCTTATAGTAATCACATAATGTTTGTGGTGTCGTGCAAGTGCACTGCTCTTGCAAGTGTCATGAATCATAGCGTTTTCATCAATCCAACCGGCACCGCCATTGCAAGCAAAGCAACCTCCACTGCACAGCAGGGTGCTGCATGCTTGAAATAGCGCCACAAAGTTAAAACCTATTTAATTGTCGTGTAATCACATCTTCTTGGGATTTAAAACCCTTTAAATCCCCTTTTCATGCTATTCTTAGCTCTATTAACCAATAAACAGTGCCCGTGTTTCACAACACAGGCACCGACAATTATGATAAAATCAATTTCGTTTTATTTTTCTTCGGCAATAGCCTTGAGCAAAGCTACTGTGAAGTCCCAAGCCTTTTGCACGGGAGGAATGTGGCAACGCTCTTGTGGCGAGTGCACATTCTCGAGTGTGGGACCATAGGAAATCATCTCCATGTGGGGAGCAGCCTTCAAGAACAAGCCACACTCCAAACCGGCATGAATGGCGTTGACAATGGGCTTCTCGTTGAAGAGTTTTTCCCACATTTCGCGAGCGTCTTTGAGCAACTGGCTCTCCATGTTGGGGGCCCAACCTTGGTAGCTACCCTCTTCCACAATCTCGCGAGCACCGGCAAGCTTGTAGAGAGCTTCGATTTGATGAGCGAGCTCAAACTTGCGACTTTCGAGCGACGAGCGAGTGAATTGCTCAATATAAATGGTCTTGTCGGCCTCAAGAGTCTTGATGCTGGCAAAGTTGGTAGAAGTTTCCACCAAGCCTTCAACCTCGTGGCTCATCGAGTAGGGGCCATGTTGTGCCACAAAGGCAGCCTTAACAATGCGGCAAGCCGTGTCTTGGTCAATCACAGTGGCAGGTGCTTCAACGCTCTCGCAACCAATCTCTACATTGGGTTCGGTGTGCTTGTATTCTTCTTTCACATCGGCAATGAAGCCATTGAGCAACACCGAGAGTTTCTCTTTGTCGGCATCTTTCACACCCACAACAGCCACAGCATCGCGGGCAATGGCATTGTGCAAGTTGCCGGCATTGATGCTTGCCAAGCGATAGTCCATTTCTTTGCTCAATTCATAGAGGAAACGCGCCATTTGCTTGGTTGAAGTGGCAAAACCACGGTGAATATCGCTACCTGAGTGGCCACCATGCAACTTGCCAATAGCTATCTTGAAATAGGTGAGATCGGCAGGAGCAGCCTCGGGAGTGTAGTCGAAATAGATGAGCGACTCCACGCCACCGGCACAGCCAATGGTGATAATGCCATCGTCCTCGCTATCGAGGTTGAGCAGGTAGTCACCCACCAGCATGTCGGCCTGAATGTTGGAAGCACCGGTCAAGCCAGTTTCCTCGTCAACAGTGGCAAGAGCTTCGAGAGCACCACACTTGAGGTCGGGATCGATGAGTGCTGCAAGAGCAAGAGCAAGCCCCATGCCATCGTCGGCACCCAGTGTTGTGCCATTGGCACGCACCCAGTCGCCCTCTACGATAGTCTCGATAGGGTCGTTGTCGAAGTCGTGATTGGAGGTTGGCAACTTCTCGGCCACCATGTCCATGTGACCTTGCAACACCACCTTCTTGGCATTTTCATAACCAGGGGCTGCAGGGCGGAACATGGCCACGTTGCCCACTTCGTCAACCTTATATTCAAAGTTGTGCTCTTTGGCAAAGTTCACAAGCCATTCGCGAATTTTATCGAGACGGCCCGAGGGGCGAGGCACTTTTGTGATCTGGTCAAAAATATCCCAGACAATAGCAGGTTTTAAATCTTTTAATGTCATAATTTTAATCTATTGTTAGAACAAAAATTGTTAGTTAAAGTTTCGTGTATAAAAATTTTGTTAAATCATTTGTTTAACTGTGGTAAAGATACAAAAAATATTCTGAATAAAGAGCAATATCTCACAAACCTTTTTTATATTTGCATAAAATTTAGCATCTCGAAATATGAAAATCATATTGCTCACTATAACTTTAACGGCACTGGCGGTATTGCTATTGGGAGTGAAAATTTTTTTCACCAAAAATGGCAAGTTCCCGCACACCCACATTCATGGCAACAAAGAGATGCAAAAACGCAACATCTCGTGTGCTCGCGACGACGATTTTTTAAATTAGAAGCATTAATTTTACACTTTATAGACAACAAATGAAATTTACAAGCACTACCCAAAAGCTTGTCGCTATCACCTCCATTGCCCTCACCGTGGCATCGTGTGGCGATGGAAATAAGCAAGCACAGGCCGAGAAGCCTGCCATGCCCAAGCAGACAAGCGAAAACCTTGCCATTCGCTATGTCGATGCCGACACGCTCATGGCACGCTACAACCTCGCCAAAGACTTTAACGAGGCCGGCATCACAATGCAAAACAACTATGATGCCGCTCAAAAAACGCAGGCACAAGCCATTCAGAGCATGGAAAGCGAATTTCAAGCCAAAGAAAAGCGCAACGTATATGCCACCGACCCCACACAAGCCAAGGCCGACCAAGCTCGCTACCAGCGTGCTATGGCCGATGCGCAAAAAAAGTTGAGTGACATGCAAGCCAACATGGCCAAGCAAGCACAACAAAACAACAAGCAGTTGCTTGACTCCATCAACAACTACATGACCATTTATGCCAAAGAAAAGGGCTATGACATGATTCTCAACAAGGCTGCCACTTTCTATATCGACCCAAAATTTGATGTAACCGATGAGGTGGTGAAAGGCCTCAACAAGCGTTACACCAAGGTTGCCAAAAAGAAATAAAAAAGGTAGCCCTCTCCTCCCCTCTCAAAAAAAGGGAAACTATAATAAATCGTTACACGAATTTAACGAACGCAACACTCAGCTTCATTAAGTTCGTGTAATTTTTTTTTGTGGGAAGGTTCAGCAAATTTTCTCGACAGGTAGAGGTGATGCATGCATCACCTCTACCGTATTCACGCACAACCATTTAGTCTATGTGCATGACGTATCAATCGCCATGGTCGGGCAGTCGGGGGGCATGAGCACAACACCATCGAGCCGGCTCTTGATGTGGTCATCGTTCACCCCAAATAGCAATGTCACCCATGCGCCCGACGACATGATAAAAACTCTCTATGAAATACCCATGCTGGTGTGGTGTAGCAACTCATTCAAGCAGTTGCCCCCCAACTGTTTCAACATCATTGCCATGGCCTCCACCTATTTTGCATTTATTGTTGTGGCGAGTCGAGGTCGTCGTAGGTTTGAAACAGGAAGTCGTTGTAGGGGAAACGCTCCATGTGTATCGCCTTGGCCTTGGCATAGAGCAGTTGCTTGAGTTCCTCGATATTTTCTTTTTTCTTGGCCGAAATAAACACGCAGTTTTTGCCCATGCGAGCCATCCAAGTGTCTTTCAACTCGTGGAGCGGAATGTTCTCGCGCTGGCGAGGAGTGAGGTCGTCGGCATCTTTCTCCACATGGGTGAACTGGTCGATTTTGTTAAACACCATAATCATTTCCTTGCCAGCAGCATCACACACCTCTTGCAACGTCTTGTTCACCACCTCAATTTGCTCTTCAAATTGTGGGTGAGAAATATCGACCACATGCACCAAGATGTCGCTGTCGCGCACCTCATCGAGCGTGGTTTTAAACGAGTCGACAAGATGAGTGGGCAATTTCCTAATGAAACCCACCGTGTCGGTGAGCAAAAAGGGAAGGTTGCTTATCACCACCTTGCGCACTGTGGTGTCGAGTGTGGCAAAGAGCTTGTTCTCGGCAAACACCTCGCTCTTGCTCAGCACATTCATGAGTGTCGACTTGCCCACATTGGTGTAGCCCACAAGGGCAATGCGTGTCAATTTTCCACGATTTTTGCGCTGAATCACCTTTTGCTTGTCCCAGTCGATGAGTTTTTGCTTGAGAAGCGAAATCTTAGACTTCACGATGCGACGGTCGGTCTCGATTTGCGATTCACCGGGACCACGCATGCCAATGCCGCCTCGCTGACGCTCAAGGTGAGTCCACATGCCCGTGAGGCGTGGCAACAAATATTGATATTGCGCCAATTCCACTTGCATTTTGGCATTGGCAGTTTGGGCACGACGGGCAAAAATGTCAAGAATGAGTGTTGTGCGGTCGAGCACCTTGGCTTGTGTGGCCTTGGCTATGTTCATCATTTGCTTGGGCGACAGGTCGTCGTCAAATATCACAACATCTATCTCATTGTCTTCGACATATCGAGCAATTTCTTCCAACTTGCCTTTGCCCACAAAACTCGTGCTATTGGGGCCATCGCAACGTTGCAAGAAACGTTTCACTGTGGTAGCCCCTGCCGTGTCGGCAAGAAATGCAAGCTCATCAAGATATTCGCCTGCCTTGGCTTCGTTTTGCGATGGAGTGATGAGCCCCACAAGCACAGCTTTTTCATCGAGTTGCACATCGGGGCGTTTATTATCGTCGAGTAATCCCATAATAGTCAATAAATTTAGTGACCACAAAATTAGCAATAATTCCTGCCTCTCACAACCCCCCAGCCCCACTCTCTTCAACCCAAATCGGGCATTAGGTTTCTTGGTATTTGACAATTTATTTTGAGGAGTTT
>CAMYCE010000092.1 GCA_947254205.1 uncultured Prevotellaceae bacterium | reverse complement strand
CGACGGTGGCCTCTTTCTCATCGGCAGGAGTCACGGCGACAGCGCTATGTAGGTTGTTGCCGAAGAAGATGATGTCGTCGAGTAATAGGCGGTTATTTCCCGAGGACTTCTGATGGGTAAAGGCCACATACTTTGTGCCTTCGGGCAAATCATATTCTTTTGTAAACCACTTCGTGCTTTCAGTGATTGTCCAAGCTGAACCCTCAAGGTCCTTCCAGCTTTGGTCATCTTCAACATCATCGCTTGTAGTATAGCTGAGCCAATAGTGCTCTTGGAAATATTCATGGTACCTTGCAGAGACATGGAAGCGAATGCGACAGGCCCCCTCAATTTTTGGACTTATGAGTCCATTCATTGGGGATTTATACCACGACTCGGAGTAGAGCATGCCCTTGCTGCCGTGGAACCCTATGCCTAAATTGTTGTATGTGTAGGGTGTCCATGTGAATCCATCTTTGTCATAATCTTTTGCAACCCAGCCTTCAGGCATAGTGCCACTCTCAAAGCCCTCGTATAGCAACACTTTGTTTGGGTCGTAGTTGACATATTCAAGGTGCTTCATTACCTCCCCTTTTTCATTGATGGGGTAGCCCTCACTGTTAAAGCTTTCAATCTCCCCGGTAGTCCACACGTTAGTGTCCTGAAGAGGTTTCTTAAAGCCTACAGCTGCATCCGTGCCATCGGCAACGACTACTGCGTTGTCAAGCCAAATAGTTGCATCTGGACCGGTCCATATGCCGTAAAGTCCCGAAGCCTTGAGTTTGCAGTCTTTGACATAAACACCTTTGTTACATACAAGTGCTGAATAACTGGATGTTGGGTTGATTTCCAATAGACCGTCGCCTTCAATGGTTGCAGGTCCGTCAAAGAACACTTGCGAGTTCAGTTGATTCTTGCCACTCACCTGCACTTTGAGTTCCTTGTCTCCGGTGTATTGTAAGGCGATCCTCCCGTCGAGATAGGATGTTTTGACACCATTCATAATGAGCGTATTGGACTTAGGCTCATACTTGAATACGGCATGCACATTTCCGGAGAAGAAGTCCACGCCAGAGATGCTCGCGAGGTTGTTGCAATTTTTACTCGTTACTTGCACTCCGTTAATATACAAGGGATACCATGTTACCTTCCCCCAAGCGGCAACAGCGCTGAAGGTCGCGATGAGGGCGACACACAATGTTTTGAGTAGATTTCGTTTCATGTTCATTCACTTTTTAAAAAGATTAATATCCACGATTATTATTATTTGATTCTATCTTTGACCGGTATTACTACTACTATACAAGCATTCATAGCCCAATACAGATTGTCAACTACAGAATTCAACCACAAATATAACAAGATTTGTAATAAAAACAAAAAAACAGGGCAAAAAAAACTTGCATTGAGAAAAATAAGGAAACAGGAAGCAAAAAACTCGGAAAAATGTGATTTCAACACCACAAAACTCCGGGGAAATGTGATTTCAACAAGCAGAAACCTTGGAAAAATGTGATTCTTACATTATATTTGCAAAACAATCAAAACTTCAACACCCACAAGGGAGCTATCTTTGAGCATACAATTGCCGAATCTCTTGTCATGCAAGGCTATAGCCTCTATTTCTATCGCAACGAAAAAAGCACAATAGAGATGGATTTTTTTGTGCGCGACATCGATTCTCTCATTCCTATCGAAGTGAAAGCGACCAATGGAGCAACAGCATCGCTCAACAAGTTGTTCGATAGCAAGAAGTATCCCGAAATAAAATATGGAATTAAGTTGGGTTACAAGAACATTGGCTTTAACGGACGTTTCTATACATTCCCCTATTTTCTTGCATTTCTCTTAAAGCGATACTTGCATCACACCATGAACAGCAAAAATTAAAAATTGACATTTATAAGCTAAAACAAAATGACACAACAATCGGCAGAGCGACATAGTGCCATGGGGGCACACGTTTCAATCTTGATGGCATGCACCATTTGGGGGCTCATGGCTCCCATTGGCAAAGATGCCATGTTGCACGGCATCGACGGCATCACGCTCATCTCGTTTCGGGTGCTGGGCGGTGCCATCTTGTTTTGGCTGGGTTCATGGTTCATGCAGTTGATAGGAGGCCATGATGCCAAGCCCGAGAAGCTCACAACTCGCGAGAAATTCACCTTTGCCGCCTGCGCCGTGTTTGGCATCTTGCTCAACCAGTGTGGTTTCACGATTGGGCTCGACAACACTTCGCCCACCAATGCCAGCATCATCACCACTTCAATGCCCATCTTTGCCATGGTGCTCTCGTTTATCATTCTCAAAGAGCCCATCACTTGGAAAAAAGCAGGAGGTGTGGCACTGGGGTGCGCTGGTGCCATCACGTTGATTCTCACCAGTGCCCAAGCCTCCAACGCCAAGGTGGGCAACATCAGGGGCGACCTCATGGTGCTGGGAGCACAATTCTCCTATGCTCTATTCTTGTCGCTGTTCAACAAGTTTATCAGGCGTTTTTCGGTGTTTACTGTCAATAAGTGGATGTTTACTTGGGCAAGCCTCATCTTGTGGTCGATCACCATTTGGCACATCAAAGATGTCGATTGGCAGGCGATTAGTGCCCGCACATGGCTCGAAGCCGGCTATGTGGTGGTGTTTGGCACTTTCATTGCCTACATTTTCATGATTGTGGCTCAAAAGCGATTGCGCCCCACGGTGGTTTCGGTCTACAACAACATTCAGCCCATTGTGGCTGTGGCAGTGAGCCTTGTCATGGGCATTGCCGTTTTCTCGTGGCGACAGGTGCTTGCCATTGTGCTCATCTTCGCAGGCGTGACCCTCGTGAATCGCAGCAAAGCCCGCCAAGAGCCCCACTAAAAACCCGTCGTCATTGCTCCCGCACTTGCATTTTGTCGGCAAGCATCAAGAAGTATTCGTTGGACCAAATAAAAAGTTCGCGCCTGTCGAGAACAAACGGCTCCACATCGGCCTTAACAAGATTGATTGGGGTTGACGAGAGTTTTTCTTTGAGGCGGTCGATAAACTGCTCATAGGTTACTTCCAGGCCATTAAATTCTCGAATGCGCTCCTGCAAATGCTTGAAGTCGAGCTCTACCCCATTACGCACATACCACTCAAAATCATACCAATCACGGCCCTTAACGCGGTTTTTCCAGCCACGAAACACAAGCACAAGCATCTTGCCTGCAAAGAGGGCAGGTAAAGTAAAACACCTCACCATAAAAGAAAATGGCTGAAGCTGGAGCTTCTGTTCGGTATCAAACCCAAGAGGAGGCATTGTGTCGACTTCGATTTTAATCTTTAGGCTTTTCTCGGTTTGAAAAGTAAGGTCATACACCTCGGTTGTATCTTTCAAAAAGGCCGACTCCACCTTGCCGAAGTTTCTTTTATCTTTCTTCTTGATTGTGACATCACGCCCAAGAGCCTTGAACTCTGTGATAATAGATGGAAAATAGTCTTCAATATTAAATTTCTCGTCTTTTCTCAATAACGAAAAATCCATATCCTCGGAATAGCGGTTCAAGCCATGCATGATGCGCAAGCAAGTGCCTCCATAAAACGCCGCTTTTTCAAAAAAACCTCCCCGATAAAGCCCTGCCAAGGCTATTTGTTGTGTCACCTCATATAAGGCATTGCGTTGATGCCCAAAGGCTTCACGCTCATGCATAGCCAGCATATTCTCAAAAATATCGTTCATTGCAACAATTTTACTATATTCTTAATCATCACTTGCTTCTTGCTCACGTTGGCGCATAATTTAAATATAGAGACATTCATTTTAGAAAACTCCTCCATGTCGAGACGCAAGTCCTCTTCAAGAAATTGCAATAGCTCTTGCTTGTAACGCAAGTTCAAGTAGGGAGTTGTGACAATCAAGTCACACAAAGCCTTTTCGGGAGAGGCCATCAAACAAGTCCTTTCATCTATCGTTACACATTGAATGCCAATAGGATAATAATCTTCACCTGCATGATAATAATCAAATTGCCCAATCTGATTGACAAACGACCGAGCACGCTTAAGAGTGACTGACCGGGTGATGTAGACACACTCTGGAATTAAGCCCCAATATCGCAATGCACTGTGGCATGACACATAGGAAGGGCCATACAAGTGATTGGCAACAAGTGGAATTGAAACACTCTTGCGACTCACAGCCGGTGCCACGAGATACATGCCACGCTTGAGCCTAATAATCTTGCCTTGCTTTTCAAGGTAGGAAAGCTTCTTGTTGGGTACCTTTGTGTTTCTCAATAGCGACTTGAGCACATCGGCACCAAAAGGCACATTGGCAAGTTGTTCAAGAGTGTGGTCTATTTCCATAAGTCATACTTTCTTTACTGGCAAAAGTAGTAAAAAAATGCACAGAAAAGGAAAAAAAATCTCCTTTTCTGTGCAATTTTTTACTGTTTTATCCTCAAAATGGGGATACTTGTGCCTCTATCCTATTTTTTTACGATCAGGTTGATGAGAGTGGTTACATCGGTCACATTCAACGACCCGTCATGATTCAAGTCGGCACTACTTAGGCGAGCCGGCTCAACTTGCAAAATCATGTTGATGAGGGTGGTTACATCGGTAGCATTTACCTGCCCATCACCATTCACATCGCCTGCAACAGCTTGGGGCAGCGCCTTATACACCGTTTCAAAGCCCAAAAATTGCATTTGATATTGCTTGCCCACCGTAGAGGCATTCATGTTCACCTGCATGGAATTGAGCACAAGCGGATAGTTGGCCATGCGTGTGGCATCGATCCACGAGGCTGTGGGCAAGTCGATCACCATTTCTTGATTGGCTTTAATGGATTGAGGTGTCACGGTCACATATTTCACCGATTGCCCATTGGCACGCATGCTAAACACCACATTTTTCACCGGTGCTTCACCGGGATTGACACGCAGGCGCACAGTGTCGGGCAAACTCCACAACCGCATTGGCTTAGAAAGCACAATCTTGGGAGCACGAGCCGAAGCCCCCACATAGCTATAATCGATGCCATCGCCATGAGCAGTAGCCACTGCATTTTTGCCACCCGTTTGCGAAATTTTCCATGTCGACACATCAAGATGGGCATCAATGGGCATCACTCGCGCAGTGGGTTTCTCGACAATCACTTTCAATGTGTCGGTCACATCGCCCACTTTGCCAATCACAAGTGCCGTGCCATTGGCCACGCCCTGCAACACCCCTGTGTCGTGCCCCACTTTCACCACCTGCTCATTGGTGCTTTGCCATGTGAGCGCGGCAGGATTCACGGGCATCACCTTCTCGCCCACCACACATTGCACATCGATGGGATAGGCCAAAAAAGTGTCGTTGATCACCGAGTCGCAAGCAATAGCAATGGCATCGACCGAACTTGTGACTTGCATGGGCATCGACACTGTGGCATCGCCCCAAGTGGCAGTAAGCATGCCTTGCCGGGCTGTGCCATCGGCATAGAAAGTGGTGTCACCCAAAATGTGGCCCAACTGCTCGTCACACGACAGTTTCACGCCTTTCACATCTTGATTCACCAACATTCCATATTGGTTATAGCCATAGAATTTGGGAGTGTAGACACCATAGCGAGGGCTCTTGAGGCTAAAATCGACAAAGCGAATTTGAGTCACAACATTATCATCGGGAGCGGTGCTCACAAGAAAAATGCCATTGCCATCGGCTCGCTCGCTACCATCGCTGGGCTTGTTTCTAATGCCCAGTGCGCTGGTGTAGAGCACTGCCGAGCCTCCACCATCAACATTCATGGCATCGGTCACGCCGGCATAGCGCATGATGTCGGCAAGCTCACTGGTGCGCACTCCACTCGACAAGGTAGAGCGACCATCAACCACAAAGAAATAGACCTTGCTACCATCATGACTATAACCAATGCCTGCACGGGGGTGCAAAGCAGCGGCATCGCCACGGTCGCCCTCGCTGTCGAGAGTGATGCCATTGGCCAAAATCTTGGGGTTGCCCGAAATCACCTCTTGAGGCTCTACCGTTTTTCCCTCAAAACTCCACGATGGCGACACCGTGACCACATCGCCCTCTTTGAGACCATTCACCAAGTCACAAGCCGAGCCTCCTGCATGTAGCACATAGCCTCCTGCCGGAATGGTCATGTCGCCCTCACTGCAGGGAGCACCGGTGACGACCATTTTAAAGGGCTGGGCTGTCTTGAAGGTTTCGCCTTGGGCAAGCACAGCTGTCACCTCGCTACAGCCTGCATTGGCATCGGTGCTACCATAGTAGCGGTCGTTGTAGATAATGATTGCGTTTTGGGCATAGGAGTCGGAAGCTGAGATGTTGATGCCACCCAGTGGAGCACTCACGCCAGCCGATGCCGTGACCGACCCTCCAAACGTGAATGGATTCACATAGAACTTGCCTTGGGTGTCGACCACAAAATTCTTGAAATGCTTGGCATTGTTGCGAGCACGAAAAATCGTGCCCTCAACCACAGTAGAGCCAATGGGACTTCCCACCGTCGACACTCCACGACGTGTGACACCACTGGTTTCAAAGAAATCGGCATTCATGCCCACCACATATCGCTTGCCCGGCACCGACTTGCGCTGCGCCATGGCCGACACTCGCTCATTGCCTGCAAGTTTATCGGTTGCACACACACCACTCAAGTGCACATGGGGGTTGGTCATGTCCATTGTGCTGTAAAACACTCGCAACGTCTTGCCACTTGCAGTGTGAAACCACAGCGAGGTTTGCATTGCGCCAGGTGCCACTTGATTGTGAAACAACGTGTCGACCTGATATTGGGTGCCACGCACATTCCATGTGCTACCAGCCTGTGAAGCACATGCTATGGCCGAAAGAAATAAGAAAGAAAAGATTTTTTTCATGACTAATGATTTTAAAAATCTATTATCCTTTTGTTTTGATAGAATTCAGGCAGTTGAGCTTCAACTGCATTTTTATTGACAAAAAGGGCGCATTTCAAAACCATGCACCCTTTTTTTTTATTATTTCATGTGATTGCTCACATTGCCTGTTTTAAGCCTTCTTCAAGATAATGTTGATAATGGCATTCACATCGGTTTCATCAACCTTGCCATCACCATTCATGTCGGCTGTTTCAAGGTTCAATTTTGTTTTTTTCAAAATCATATTGATAGCTTCGGTCACGTCGGTCACGTCGATTTTGCCGTCTTGGTTCACATCGCCCTTCTTAATGGTAGAGCCACCGGCTGTCACACCCTTGCCAATCTTGTAAATGGCCATACCATTTTGGCACTTGTAGGTGAACACTGTGACGCAGGGTTGACCATTCTCGGTGCCATATTCAACATTAAATGAGTGCACGCGATTGCCACCATCAGATTGTTGGCCGAGACTATCGGCAGGAATTTGCCAATAGAGTTTCATGCCATCGAGGGTAGCGCCCTCGCCCAATTCCACAATGTTGGCTTGGCAACCATGCCCCACACCCGAGTATTGAGCCTTGGAATAGATCATGAAGTTCTTGCCCTCAAGGTTAAACTCTGTCACACCATTGGTGCCTGCCTCGGGATAAAGCTCTTTGTCTACTTTTTCAAACGAAGAGATGATTCCTCCTGTATTGTTATAGAGAATAGGGGCGCTGCTGAAACCATCAATATAGAAGTTTTCGCCACTATATTTGCTTTCGTCATCACTGCCCAACACCATTTTCACCACAGGTGCATAGCCCCATTGGGTAACGGTTTGAGGATAGAACTCAGAAAAATCAAGAGCTTTATCGCCCTCGAAGCCACCTTCAAAACTCTTTGATCCTTGGTCGGCATGCCAGCGATAAACGGTGGGTGACTGAGCCCCTGCACTC
The DNA here is from genome assembly GCA_947254205.1 of uncultured Prevotellaceae bacterium. Classification (GTDB taxonomy): domain Bacteria; phylum Bacteroidota; class Bacteroidia; order Bacteroidales; family Muribaculaceae; genus Sodaliphilus. Next base: position 952 of record CAMYCE010000092.1, on the reverse strand, counting down.
ATGATGTTGCATTGTGCCTTCTCGACTGTGATGTCGCCTATCACATCATAATAGTCGGTGCGCACAATTTTCTCGCCCTTGTTGAGGGTTGCTACAAGCGATAGCTCACCACTTTGCACATTGAGGCTATAGAAAGGAATGTCAGCCAGTTTTTCACTGGTGTAGGGAGCTACCCAAATATGCCCAAAATTGTCAACACCAATGCTATTGACAGCCAAGAGTCCGCCATAGGGCTTGCCTGCGAGAGTTACATCGAGTTGAGGCAATGACTTGCCCGTGGCAGCATCAAATCGATAAATCACCGCTTGTTGAATCGAGTCTTTGCCCACAACAGCAAGTTGTGCCTCACTACGAGCCACATAAATCACGCCATTCGACATCACGGCAGTGCGTGCATAGTTATTGGCTATGGGTGATTTGTCGAACTCGGCACCCGTGTGCACACGGTCAAAAATCCATTGATTGACAATTTTGATGCCATCAACTTCTTGATAGGTTTGGCCGTCGACAGCAGCATGCGAGCTTGCCATGCCCATTACAGCCAAAGCGACAGAAAGTAAAATTTTCTTCATTGTACAATATTTTATAGATTTATAACTTAGTTATCATTTCCCTCTGCATCATTGACAGAACTCTTTTCATTCCACCATTTAGCAGTTCAATATCTACAGCATTAAACAGGAATAGAAATTCTCACTAACAAAGTAAATCATTAAAATCGAGAAATCAAAAACATTTATCATTTTTTAAATTGTGTGGGGGATAGCCTCCCAAAGTGCACCCCCACACGTGATAATAGATTTTTTTTATGTTTAACTATCTTAGAATAGTCGGGTGAGGCGAGGATTGATGCACACGCCCAGCACCTTGTCGCGATTGTCGTTGAAGTTGCTCACCTTCTTGGTGGCAGGGTCATAGTACTTGAGGCCCGTGGTGTAGTTTTTCTCGGTGC
>CAMYCE010000091.1 GCA_947254205.1 uncultured Prevotellaceae bacterium | reverse complement strand
TAGAAAGATTATTTCTTAGATTTGTGTCTATTCTTTCTAAGTCTTTTTTTGCGCTTGTGCGTAGCCATCTTGTGGCCTTTTCTTTTTTTACCGCTTGGCATTGTTCCTTAGTTTTTAAATTGTTGAATATAAAATTGTTAAATATATTTCAAGTTCATTGTTGCAAAACTATTGAGGTGAGCAACGATCACGTCCAGCATGAGTGTGCTTTCCCTCAGTGGGCTTAGGCAACAATTATTTTACTTGCTCCATGAAAACCTTAGCTGGCTTGAAAGCTGGAATCTTGTGCTCAGGAATGATGATAGTGGTGTTCTTGGAAATGTTGCGGGCTGTTTTTTGCGAACGAGTCTTAACGATGAAACTGCCAAAACCACGCAGATACACATTTTCTCCGTTGGCAAGAGAGTCCTTAACTGAATCCATGAATTTTTCCAGGGTTTCCAAAACCGAAGCTTTGTCAATTCCTGTAGATTTAGAAATTTCGCTTACGATGTCTGCTTTAGTCATTGTAATTTTTTTTTATTGTTACGTAATTAAATTCTTTACGAGTGCAAAAATAAAAATCCATTTCTTTTGCAACTGATTAACAGGCGATTATGCTTTCAAAATAGTTGATCAAGAGGTGGAGTTGTGAATTGCAAGTGCAAATATCGCATTTTTTTTTGAATTTGGCATCAAGCCGAGTCCTTTTTTTTGAGAAAATTGGTTTTTTAGTGTTTGTTTATGAAAATTTTAGCCCCTTTTCTTTGCAAGGCTTGGCTTTTCTTTTTTGATGCCACCTTTTGTGCTTTTTTTTGCTATCTTTGTGTTTTGATTTTTTACTCACGGCAATGAAGCAAATGCAAGGCATAAAAACAGTGTTTGTCGACATCGACGACACATTGTGGTGGTTTACCGAAAACTCTAAACTCGCTTTTAGGCATGTGTTTGAGGCTTTTAAGCTGAGCAGGTTGTGCGATTATGAGCGTTTCCACGGGGTCTATCTTGCCAAAAACAATGAACTTTGGCATCTCTATCACCATGGGCTTGTGGAGCGAGAGTTCTTGATGCACGAGCGTTTTCGACACACACTTGAGCAGTGTGGCTATCGGGGCGACTGCCTTGAATTGGGCAACCGCTTCAATGATGAGTATCTCGATTCATTGGCCACAATGTCATGTCTTGTGCCCGGAGCACGCGAGCTGCTCGAGTATCTTGTGGCACAGGGCTATGATGTGAACACCTTGAGCAATGGCTTTGCCGGCGTGCAACAGCGCAAGTTGCGCTCGGCAGGCATCGACCATTTGATTCACCACAATGTGCTGAGCGATGATTGTGGCATCACCAAGCCCATGCCGGGCATTTTTGCCTATGCGCTGGCCCGCTGTGGGGCTCTGGCCGAGAACACAGTGATGATTGGCGATGACCCCGATGCCGATATTGCAGGTGCCCATGCTGCAGGGTGGCGCACCATTTATTTCAACATGAAAAATCGTGCGATTGCCCCCGGCATAGCCACTCATGAGGTGAAGTCGTTGCTCGATGTGAAAGGCATCTTGTGAGTGAAATGAAATGGCTTGATTGGTGAATATCTGAAAATTTAATGTTATTTTTGCAAGCATGATGACAGAACAACAAAAACTCCAAATTCAAGAAAACACCGTTAAGATGCTCAAAACGGTGTTTGACCCCGAAATTCCGGTCGACGTGTATAGCTTGGGCCTCATCTATAATATTGAGGTCGACGACGATGGCAATGTGGCCATCGACATGACGCTCACGGCTCCCAGTTGTCCCATGGGCGACTTCTTGTTTGAAGACATCAGGCAAAAGGTTGAGAGCATTGAGGGGGTGAATAGCGTGAACGTGCAACTGGTGTTTGAACCCGAGTGGGACCAGAGCATGATGAGCGAAGAGGCCAAAATGGAGTTGGGCATGTTATAATCAAAAAAAAGTGGCTTACACACCATGAGCACAACACAAGGCAAACTCACCTATTTCTTGAGCGACTTGCACCTTGGAGCCAACTATCTTGAGCACCCTCGCGACAATGAGAGACGCGTGGTGCGCTTTCTCGATAGCATTGCCCCAACCGCTTCGGCAGTCTACTTGCTGGGCGACGTGCTCGACTATTGGTTTGAATATCGCACGGTGGTGCCACGTGGCTATGTGCGCTTTTTTGCAGCCTTGGCATCTCTTGCCGATGCCGGCGTGGCAGTCTATTGGCTCACGGGCAATCACGATGTGTGGCTCTTCGACTACTTGCGCGACGAGCTGGGCATCACAGTCTTGCATGAGCATGGCGTGCACAACATCATGGGTAAGCACTTTTTTCTCTCTCACGGCGATGATGTGGGCTATCAGCCGCCTCTGTATCGGTTTATGCGCTATTGCTTCTACAACAAGTGGTGTCAACGTCTGTATGCCACCATTCACCCCCGTTGGACCCATGCTGTGGCTCATGGGTGGTCGTCGCAAAATCGCACCGGCCGCAACCACGAGCAAGTGGCTACAGCTGTTGAAAAGAGCGTGAAACATTTGCTCGATTTTGCAACACGCTATTGTGCCCAAAATGATCAAGTCGATTTCTTTGTTTTTGGGCATTTGCACATTGCGCGCTGCGTTGAGGTGCCCGGCACTGCTTGCACTATCACTTTTTTGGGCGACTGGATTTCGCAATTCACCTATGCCGTGTTTGACGGAGAGCAATTGCAATTGAAATCTTTTAAGGAAAATTGAGATTAAACAAAATTTAACCATCGCGTTTAGTTGGCTTGATTTTACGCTGTAATTGAGCTCATAATAATGGGTTATGAATGCTCCTGTGTGGCTGGTGGTGAGAACGAAAAACGCAAAACATGCTTTATAACATGTTTTTTTATTTGCATTTTTTTACAACATGCTATTATCTTTGCGGTGCAAACCTAAAAACAATCTTTTTACCTTTAAAGATTCATACCTATTTTGAGACCTAAAAAGCAATTCTTAACGAGGAATTGCTTTTTATTTTTCTTTACCCCGTTTTTTTCTCTGCCATTATTTGGCTATATTTGTGGTAGTATTGTAAATTCAAAAAATGCAATGAAGCAATATGCAATTATAGTGGCAGGTGGCAGTGGCACACGTTTTGGTGGAGCTTTGCCCAAGCAATTTCAACTGCTGGCAGGTCGTCCTGTGCTCATGCACACGCTCGACGTGTTTGCAGGCATTGATAATTGCCACATCACGCTGGTGTTGCCACAGTCGCAAATCGAGCTTTGGCGCGACTTGTGCCTCGTCCACGATTTTCATGTGCCCCATGAGGTGGTGGCAGGTGGCAGTAGCCGTTATGAAAGCGTGAAAAATGCACTATGCTCGCTTCGTTTTGCCCATGGCGACATGGTGGCAGTGCACGATGGAGTGCGCCCCTTGGTGTCACAGGAGCTTGTCGATAGGCTCTTTGTGCAGGCCACGGCCAGTGGTTCGGCCATTCCTGCCACTTTGCTCACCGACTCGGTGCGTCGCCTTGATGGTGGCGGGCACTCGGTGGCATTGGCACGCAACTTGTTGCGAGCTGTGCAAACTCCCCAAGTCTTTGATGCCACTGCACTCAAGCATGCCTATGAGTTGCCCTATCAGCCCGACTTCACCGATGACGCCTCGGTTTTTGAAAAAGCTGGTGGCACTATTGCTCTTGTTGAGGGTGAAACGTCAAACATCAAGATTACTCACCCTCACGACTTGGTTTTGGCCAAATTGATTTTGAAAAATCGCTCATGAACTCTCTCTCTCGTCAAGACATAAAATATCTGCAAGGAGTGGGCCCGGTGCGTGCTCAGTTGCTCGCCAGTGAATTGAACATTGGCAGCTACTACGACATGCTCTACAACTTCCCCTTTCGCTACATCGACCGAAGCACAATCTATCGCATCAGTCAGCTTGCTGGCGACATGCCCGGTGTGCAACTCAAGGGACGATTTGTCACCTTCACCGTGCATGGCGAGGGACGGCGACAGCGATTGCAGGCTTTGTTTACCGACGGCAGTGGCACCATCGAGGTGGTGTGGTTCAATCGCATCAAGAGCATTCGCTCAACCTATAAAACGGGGGTAGAGTATCTCTTGTTTGGCCAACCCAAGCTCTACAAGGGCACCTTCGGCATGGTGCACCCCGAAATCGATGTCTACAAGCCACAAGAAACCCCAGCAGGGCTTGTGGGCATTTATAACCTTACCGAGAAATTGCGCAATCATGGCTTCTCGTCGCGCACCATGCAACGGCTCGTTGCCTCATTGCTTGCCTCACCGGCAGTGCAAGGCGTTGCCGACCCATTGCCAACCCACTTGATTGCTCGGCGTGGCTTGATGGGGTTGCGCGAGGCTTTGCTCAATATTCACCAGCCAGTAGATGTTGAGAACTTGCAACGAGCGCAGTTCAGGCTCAAATATGAAGAGCTGTTTTTCTTGGAATTGCACATTATCAAAAACATAAAAGGGCGCAATGCCTCCCTGCCCGGATTGGTGTTCTCGCGTGTGGGCAACTATTTCAACGAGTTCTATAAAAATCACTTGGCTTTTCCACTCACTGGAGCACAAAAGCGTGTGATTAAGGAAATTAGGGCATCGCTGGGTTCGGGTAAGCAAATGAATCGCTTGTTGCAAGGCGATGTGGGCAGTGGCAAAACCGTGGTGTCGTTTCTCACCATGCTCATTGCCCTCGACAATGGCTATCAGGCTTGCATCATGGCACCTACCGAGATTTTGGCCACCCAGCACTATGAGTCGTTTAGTGCCATGGCAGCCGGCATAGGGGTGAAGGTGGCTTTGCTCACGGGCTCAACTCGCAAGCGCGAGCGCGATGTGCTACATGAGCAATTGCGCAGTGGCGAGTTGCAAATTTTGGTGGGCACCCATGCCCTGCTCGAAGATGCGGTGCAATTCCACAATCTTGGGCTTGCCGTGATCGACGAGCAACACCGCTTTGGCGTGGCACAGCGTGCACGCTTGTGGAAGAAAAACACAATGCCCCCTCATGTGCTGGTCATGACTGCCACCCCCATTCCGCGCACATTGAGCATGACCGTCTATGGCGACCTCGATGTGTCGGTTATCGATGAGTTACCCCCCGGGCGCAAGCCCGTCACCACTCGGTTGCGATATGAAAAAGACCGTGCCCAAGTCTACCATTTTGTGGGCACCGAGTTGCGACAAGGCAGGCAGGTTTATATTGTGTATCCACTCATCGAAGAAAACGAGAAACTCGACCTCTTGGCTCTTGAAGAGGGATATGGGATTGTGAAGAGCACCTTTCCTCACTATCGGGTGAGCTATGTGCACGGGCGCATGAAGCCTGCCGAGAAAGACCACCAAATGCAACTCTTTGCCAGTGGCGAAGCCCAAATTCTTGTGGCAACTACTGTGATTGAAGTGGGGGTGAATGTGCCCAATGCCAGCGTGATGATCATTGAAAATGCCGAGCGTTTTGGGCTCTCGCAGTTGCACCAGTTGCGTGGCAGGGTGGGGCGAGGTGCCGAGCAAAGCTATTGCATTCTCATGTCGAAATATCAACTCACCAAAGAAACACGCCATCGCCTCGAGGTGATGACTCGCACCAGCGATGGCTTTGTTGTAGCCGAAGAAGACATGAAGTTGCGAGGGCCCGGCGACATGGAAGGCACCCAGCAAAGTGGCATTGCCTTCAACTTGAAAATATCCAACCTTGCCAGCGATGGTCCCATCGTTGAGATGGCGCGTGCCGATGCTCTCGAAGTGTTGCAACACGACCCAGTTTTGTCATCTCCTCAAGGACATGTGCTCGATAGCCACTTGCAGCTGTTGTTTAACCGAGTTATCAATTGGGGACTCATTAGCTAATGTGTTGATGTGCCACAAATTAGCTTTTGTTTGCATTTCTGAGCTTTTTTGTTTAGAAAGTTTTAGATTTGTGTAACATGTTTAGAGTTAGTGTGTTGTGTGTGTAATTATGGGAAAAATGACAAATTTTTACACTTTTTACATATTCATTTTTTGGTGAAAAGAAATAAATAATTACTTTTGGGTGTCTAAAAGCGAAAATAACAAGCATTTAAACCCTAAAAACGAAGCATTAGCTGAATTTTGACCGGCATGACGTTTTTTTTCTTCTTCTTGGATTGTAGCGATTGCAACATGTAGAGAAAAAAATAACCTTTGAGGTTGGCTCATGTGAAGAAGTTGGCTCATGTGAAGAAATGGAATTTTGGGGTTGAAATGCCAAAAAATTATAGAATACTCAATGAGTTTTAACAAAATCAAAAACCTTGTGTGTGCAACATTGATTGCCGCCACATCTTTTTCAATTACAGCAACAGCACAAAGCCTGCAGTCGGTGTCGAGCTATCGCAAAGCCCATTCCGACATGCTTGCCAAGCAAACTCGCATCAAGGAGCGCATTCGTCTTGAAGAAGCTCAAAAATATGCTCAAGATCTTTATGAAGAAGTGGAACCCGAACCCGACATCTACACCGAGGGGTGGAATAGTGGGCTGGTAAACCCCTATAAAGGCATGCAAGTGCCCAGCTCCAAGCGCATCGATGTGCGTCACTATTGCATGCCCATCAAGGGCCGTGTGCTGACCTCGCGCTATGGCTATCGTCCTCGCTTCAAGCGCAGCCACAAGGGCGTCGACATGCGTGCAGCTATTGGCGACACAGTGCGCGCAACCTTTAGTGGGCGTGTGCGCCTCACCAAGTATGAGCGCGGTGGCTATGGCTTTTATGTGATTGTGCGTCATGAAAATGGCCTCGAAACGGTTTATGGCCACTTGTCGCGTTTCTTGGTTAAACCCAACCAATATGTGAAAGCTGGCACGCCCATCGCCTTGAGTGGAAACACAGGGCGTAGCACGGGTCCACACCTGCACTTCGAAACCCGTTTCATGGGCTATGCCATCAACCCCGAAGCCATTTTTGACTTCCAAAACTACACTACCCACACCGACTTCTACACATTCTCAAAAGACACCTATACCGAGGCACGTAGCTATAGCAATCGCCACTAAGTGCAACTCGTTGTCGATATATATATATATCACATTTCATCATCACATCACACTCTCTTGGTTGACTCCCCAAAAAACCAAGAGAGTGTGCTTTTTCCAAGCAGAGGTTTTAGAGAGGTTGATGCGTGATGAGCAAAAGATGAGCCACCCAACTTGTTGTGACAGGTTGGGTGGCTCACTCTTTTTGCACTGCATTGGGAGGGGGAAGATGTGCTACACTTGACTCAGCATTTTGGGTGATGGGTTTTGGGCTACAATGTGGCCTTGCCTATCGACCAAAAACGAGTCATAGCCATTGTGCCGTTGCCAAGTGGCAAGCAGGTGAATGCCATTGTCGTTGTTGCCATAAAACTGAGTGGAGATGTCGAGCTTGTCGACTTTGCAAATTTCCCTGAATAGTTGGTAGCTGTTGTCGTAGTTGATTGACAAGTGCTTAATGTGAGGATTGCGATGAGCGATGCGGTCGTGTTGCATGTTGATGATGCGCGATTGAGGGTCGATCGACGACCAAAATGTGATCAAAACATATTTTCCTCTTGCATCTTGCAACGACGCTACATGAGAGCCGTTGCTCACTGTGAAGTTGGGGGCTAAAGCTCCCGTTTGGGTGCTGTGGTTGCCAGAGCTTCCCGACGATGCCATGAAAAGGAAAAACAATGCAAAACTCACAATAAGACTTTGTGAATGTTTCATATTTTCTTCATTACATGATACAAAAAGATTATTGCCCGAAAGCCACTTCGTGAAATAATCTTTGCCGATTTTCGGCAGGGCGATGACCTCTGTCACGCCTTTCAACCCCAATTGGTCATTAGGGGGCGATGATTGGCCCATGGAGTGATGTGAGCATGAGCCTTAATCTTGAATCGGGTGCAAAAGTAGTTAAAAATCTTGACTTGTGCAAATTTAATTGTTTGTCGCGTTTTGCAATTATCTGTTTTGTAGCGGTTTGTGGTTGCGTATGAAGGGTGTGAATATTAAATGGAATGCTCTGTTAACTTAAAATGTTAAAACGCCAATTCTCATTGCTTTTGCCTCATGTTTTGTGCTGGAGTGAAGAGAAGGGACATTAACATTTGCTTGCCACTTCTTGGGGTGGTTTCATCGCCTGATTTTTTGAGCCAATTTCATGCAGGATTATTGGGTAGTTGTTTGGTGGCTTTGGCCCCCAGCTCCTTGATTTTCTCGGCTCGTTTCATGAGGTTGCCCGTGCCCGTGCTCAGTTTTTTCCATGCACCTTCACAACTTTTTTGTGCATTGGCGAGAGCTTTTTCTATGTTTTGCAGTTCGCCCACAAAGTCGGCAAGTTTGTTATACATTTTTCCTGCTTCATCGGCAATGTTGAGGGCGTTTTTGGTTTGCAGGTCTCTCGACCACAGTTGCTCGATGAGTTTAATGACCGAGATGAGATGGGTGGGGCTCACAATCACCACTTGGCGCTTGAAGGCATGTTGCCACAAGCTCTCGTCGTGGCTCATGGCCAACAGATAGGCCGGCTCGTTGGGAATAAACATCATCACAAAGTCGGCAGTGCCATTGATGTGGCGTTGATATTCCTTGCCAGCGAGTTCGTCAACATGTTTTTTCACCGATGCGATGTGCCGTGCAAGAGCCTTTAGCCGTTCTTCTTCGTGCTCGGCGGCCATGTAGTCGGCATAGGCCGTGAGCGACACTTTGGCATCGATGATGAGCTGTTTGTGATCGGGCAGGTTGAAAATCACGTCGGGGCGCAGGCGGTTGCCCTCCTCATTTTGATATAGGCTCCCATTGGCGTTGCGCGAGGGCTGGGTGACGTAGTTGATGCCCTCTTGCAACCCCGAAGCATCGAGAATTTGCTTGAGCATGAGTTCGCCCCAGTCGCCTTGCGTTTTGCTGTTGCCACGCAAGGCTTGGCTGAGCTCTTGTGCTTCTTTGCCAATGTGCTTGTTCACATCGCTCAAGTCTTTGATTTGCTGTTGCAGGGCGGCCGTGTAGCTCACTTGCTGTGTGCGATAGGAGTCGATCGATTTTTTGAGGCTATCGAGATTGTCTTTGAAGGGGTTGAGAATTTCGCCAATGCGCTGCTCGTTGCTTTCTTTGAGCGATTGGGCTTGCAAGTTGAGCAGTTGCGATGCCACATCTCTAAAAACGAGTTGGCTG
>CAMYCE010000090.1 GCA_947254205.1 uncultured Prevotellaceae bacterium | reverse complement strand
GACGAGCCATTGAGGACAAGGTGAGTGGCAAGTACTATGACGAAATGGAGGAAGTTGCACGCAAATATGAGAACGATGTCAAGAAGCGTCACGAAGCCATTGCCGAGATAGCTAAGCGCAAGGACGAAGCAAGAAGTGCTAAAATAAGGAACGAAGTGTAAAGCAAAAACCTTTATGGTGGCATTAAAATGTGACAGGTGAGCTTTGGCGTGAAATTTGCAAAATTAATGCCCAAGTATTAATCATAATTAAAAGACAAGTAAAAATGAACAATTTTCAGAATTTGATTTCAGGTGATAAACCCGTGTTGGTCGACTTTTTTGCCACATGGTGTGGTCCTTGCAAAAGGATGCACCCCATTCTCGAAGACATCAGCAAGCAGGTGGGCGACAAAGCCACCGTGATTAAAATAGACGTTGACAAGGCCGAAAACCTCGCTATGCAATATGGCATACGCTCGGTGCCCACGCTCATGATTTTTAAACAGGGCGAAATGGTGTGGCGAGAGGCTGGCGTGCACGATGCCGCTACCATGGTGAGCACCCTCCGGCGATTCATGTAGAGGCATAATCAGATCTATGGCAACAATTCAAGCGTATAGCTCATTTTCCTGTGTTTCTTTGTCGATATTAAACCCAAATCGGTCATTAGGTCGCAATAAGAAAATATCTTAGGCTTTTCATTGCCTTTATCATTTATTTTGACAAAAACAAAGAAACCTAATGACCGATTGGGGTTAAAAACATGTGATACCGGCAGGATTATTTAGGACAATATTGGCAGCCTATGGGGGCTATTTGTGTGATGAGGCTGTGAATGTCGTTTTTTTTCATTAATTTTGGTCTCTCTATGCAGTTAATCAATACAATAGAAATAAGATATGGCAATGAAAATTAAGACCTCAGAATTTGAGATTAGCAATACGATTGTGAGCAAGTGCCCCAGTGGCAACAAGCCCGAATATGCCTTTATTGGGCGTTCCAATGTGGGCAAATCGTCGCTCATCAACATGCTCACCAATCACAATGGACTTGCCAAAACCTCGTCGATGCCCGGCAAAACGTTGCTCATCAATCACTTCATCATTAATGGAGAGTGGTATATTGTCGACCTTCCGGGCTATGGCTATGCTCGTCGTGGCAAGAGCGAGCGCGAGAAGTTGGCCAAGATTATCAAAAACTACATCTTGGCTCGCCAGCAAATGACCAATCTTTTTGTGCTTGTTGATAGTCGCCATGAACCTCAAAAAATCGACCTCGATTTCATGACTTGGTTGGGCGAGAGTGGGGTGCCCTTTAGCATCGTGTTCACCAAAATGGACAAATTGGGCACCGAGGCAGGTCGCATGAAGGTGGAAGCCTACAAAAAGCAGTTGCTTGAAACGTGGGAAGAGCTACCTCCCATTTTTGTAACCAGCAGTGAAGATGGACGTGGACGCGAAGAGTTGCTCGATTATATCGACACTATCAATAAAGAATTGCAAGCCTAAAAGACAATCATTCTCCTTGCCTTGAATACTGAAACGATATTTTTTGCGTTACATTAATATTAGCTATAAAAGTATCAACTCTCACAATATCGATGGTCATGCCCACCACAACAACGAGTGCACGCAAGCCTCAGCTTTTTTTTCACATTTCGCGTTTTAATTGGCTCAAGATGTTGAGCCTTGCTCTCTTGTGCCTTTTAGGAAGCCTCGGCGCGGTGGCTCAAGTGAAAATATCGGGCACGATTGTCGATGAGGCTGGCAAGCCCATAGAGTTTGCCACGGTGCGCATCGAGGGCACTACCATTGGCACCAATTCCAACCTGAAGGGCGTTTATGAAATCAATGCACCACAGCGCGACACCATCAAGGTCGTGTTTTCGTGCTTGGGCTATGGCTCGGTGCATCGACAGCTCATCAAGCCCACAGGCACGGTGAAAATAAGCCCCAAGCTATATCGCAGTTCGGTGTCGCTGGGCGAGGTGCAGGTCACCGAGTTCAAAAAGCAAACCAACACGATGCAGAGTCTTGATGCAAGCACGCTCAAGCTGGCTCCCGATGCCAGTGGTGGCAGTGTTGAGGCCCTGATCTCCACCCAAGCCGGTGTGAGCACCAAAAACGAGATGAGCTCGCAATACATGGTGCGTGGTGGCACATATGACGAGAATAGTGTCTACATCAATGGCATTGAGGTTTATCGCCCTCAGCTCATCAGTTCGGGCCAACAGGAGGGCCTGAGCATCATCAACCCCGACATGGTGGGAGCCATTTCTTTCTCTACTGGCGGTTTCAATGCCGAGTATAGCGACAAGATGGCATCGGTGCTCGACATCACCTATAAGGAGCCAGAGGCCTTTGAAGGGGCATTTTCGGCCAGTTTGCAAGGCGGAAGTCTCGCGCTGGGCACCTCCAAGGGGAAGTTATCGATGTTGCATGGTGCCCGCTACAAGCGCAACTCCTCGCTCATGGGTTCACTGGAATCGAAAGGCGAATATGACCCTCAATATTTTGATTATCAAACCCACATCACCCTCAAGCCATCGAGCAAATTCAAGATTGCATTCTTGGGCAATGTGTCGATCAACGACTATCGTTTCACTCCCAAAAACCGTGAAACCAGTTTTGGCACATCGACCAATGCCAAGTCGTTTAAAGTTTATTTCGACGGACAGGAGCACGATAAATTTCAAACCTATTTTGGAGCACTCTCTCTCAGCTATAAGCTCAACAAGGGCAACCGCTTCGACTTGCTGGCGTCGGGCTATCAAACCAATGAACTCGTTGCCTATGACATTCATGGCGAGTATTGGCTCGACCAAGCTGGCACGCAGGGAGGCGACAAAGGCGAGAGCGTGGGTGGCGAGCTTGGCGTGGGCAAATATCACGAGCATGCACGCAATCGCCTGAAAATTAATGTTTATAACATTGCCTTTAAAGGCTACACGTCGATTGCTCACAACAACTTCAGCTATGGCGTAGCCTATCGACGCGACAACATCTATGACCGCAGCCGTGAATGGCAGTGGCGCGACTCGGCAGGCTACTCGTTGCCACATCGCAACGAGCAGGTGAATGTGATTTACAATCAAAGTTCGCGCAACGACATTGCCACCTCGCGCTTTGCGGCATTCCTGCAAGACACATGGAAACTTTATATGGGCTCGGGGGTGCTCTCGGTTAATACTGGTGTGCGACTCTCTCATTGGAGCTACAACCGCGAGACGTTGTTCTCGCCACGCTTCAGTGTGGGGTTTGTGCCAGCTCGCAACACTCGCTTCTCGTTGCGCTTGGCAGGTGGTGTCTACTATCAGCAACCCTTCTACAAGGAATATCGCATGATGCTTGCCGACAGCTTGGGCAACAACTACATCAAGTTGAATCAAGACATCAAGTCGCAGCGCAGCATTCACTTCATTGTGGGAGGCGACTACACCTTTAGGGCAGTCGATCGTCCGTTTAAATTCACCACCGAACTTTACTATAAAAAACTCAACAACCTCATTCCCTATGAGGTCGATAACTTGAAACTCAACTACTTGGGGCGCAATGCAAGCAATGGCTATATTGCAGGTGTCGACATGAAACTTTTTGGACAATTTGTTGAGGGCACCGACTCTTGGATTAGTTTCTCGCTCATGAAAACCAGCGAAAACCTCTATGGCGTGAAAGTGCCATTGCCCACCGACCAGCGATATAGCATAGCCTTGTTTTTCACCGACTATTTTCCCAACATTCCGCGCCTCAAGTTCAGCCTCAAGGGGGTGCTCTCCGATGGCTTGCCCACCACAGCCCCCAATCACACTCGCAATCAAGGCTATTTCAGGCAGACGGCCTACAAGCGTGTTGATGCAGGCTTGAGCTATGCATTGGTCGACAAGGAGCACCGCCCCTCAACAGGCATTTTGAGCCACTTCAAGAGTGTGTGGCTGGGTGTTGACTTGTTCAACATGTTCGATATTTCCAATGTGAGTAGCTACTATTGGGTCACCGATGTCAACAACATTCAATATGCTGTGCCCAACTATCTCACTCGCCGACAAATCAACGCCCGCCTCTCCCTCACCTTTTAATTAGCAATCAAGCTTCATCATGGCCAAAGACATTTTTAGACGTTATATTTGGTTGATTGACACCATTAGACGCTCACAGGGAGGCATCACCTTTGAGCAAATCAATGAGCGTTGGCGACAAAGTTGCCTCAACGAGTGGGGAAACGACTTGTCGAAACGCACCTTTCGCAACTGGCTCAATTCTTTGCCCTTGGCTTTGGGCATTTGGGTAGAATGTGAGCACAAGGCACCTTTTCGCTATTTCATTGCCGGCGACGAAACCTCGCACAGCGATCTCATGCAATGGAGCCTCAATGCCCTGTCAATAGGCAGTGTGATGGCCGATAATAGATTGTTGCATAGTCGCATTTTGCTCGAAGAAATTCCCACGGCAGGTGAGACGCTCGAAATCATCTGCTCGGCCATGCGGCACAATCACATGATTTGGATGCACTATCAGCCCTTTGCCACCGGCTATGACTATGCCTTTGAAACAAAGCCCTATGCTTTAAAACTGTGCAACCGCCGCTGGTATCTCATTGCCCACAGCGACAAGCACAATCGCGAGTTCTCCTATGGGCTTGATCGCATTGTTGAGGTGCGCGAACTCGACCAGACCTTCGACATGCCGACTTCGTTCTCGGCCAAACGCAAGTTTGAATCGTGCATTGGCATGCACAGCGACGAGGAGAAACCCATAGAGGTTGTGCGCCTCAAGGTCACAGGCTATGTGCGCGACTATATCGACACATTGCCCTTGCATCACTCCCAAGAGGTAGAAAGCAAAACCGATGTCTTCACCATCTATCGCTATCGCTTGATTGAAAACTATGAACTCATCGACACCATCACAGGGCTCGGAGCTCATTGCGAGGTGCTCGAACCGCTATCGTTGCGCCAAAGTGTGAAAGTCAAAGCACAAGAAATAGCACGTATCAACGATTAATTTTTCGTTTTTGTTGATAGTAGGAAAGGTTGTGGCACAGGTGAGCTATTACCTTTGCATTGTAATCATAAAAAAACTATCAACAATGAAAAGAATTTACTTTGACCGCATGCTTGTGGCTGGCGTGCAATATGGCGAATCACTTTTTTGCATCGATGCACTCAAGGCAGGCACCAAGCTCAACATGGTGCGTGAGCCCCACAATGCCCACGACCCCAATGCCATTGCCCTCTATTATGGTGAATACCGCATTGGCTACATTCCGGCCTGCGAGAACAGTTCGCTTGTTCCATTTCTCGACCAAGGTTGGAGCGAAGCCTTTGAAGCCTATATCGACAGCTACTGCCCCGACAAGCACCCTTCACAGCAAATTGGCATCACCATCTTCATTGCTCCGCGCTCTACCGAGCCTCAAAAAGATTAGTTGTTAAACCCCAATCGGTCATTAGGTCGCAATAAGAAAATATATTAGGCTTTTCCTTGCCTTTGTCATTTATTTTGACAAAAACAAAGAAACCTAATGGCCGATTGGGGTTAAATGTTGTAGTTGTGCACATGAATTGTTGTTGGTGCACACCGCTTTTTCTACTCCTATGAATGAGGTGATATAGAAGAGTGTTTTTGTATATACTTGTTGAAAAGAAAGGGGACGATAGCCATGCAATTGTGGTCTCTAAGGGTGCACGCTTCGCCCCTTTTCTTTTATGTTTTAATAATAAAATCTTATAACATACACTTTAAATTGATAAACAAAATGAAAAAGTTTATTCCTATTATCGTCCTCGCTTTGTCGATGAGCTCGTGTCTCCCCAATTTTTATCAATCGATTAAATCGGTCTCCTATCAAGATGCAAGCCAAAATGGAGCTATTTTTTTGTCTGAATCCAATTCAGTGAACTTTGACTATACCTCGATTGCCTCTATAATGGTAGAAGAGTCAAGTGGAAAGGTTAAGAATAAATCCACCGAGAAGAATAAAGGAGAAATCTATGGCAACGAAGGTGCTGGAAAATTCTTTTTCGGGAGACAGGATTGGCGCAATAGCTCATGCCAATCGGCATTGAATTTTGCCGTTGACAAATGTGTGCAAATGGGTGGTGACGGCATCATCAATATAGAGATAATCTCCAATCCCACTAAAGTTTTCGTTACAGGAATGGTCATTAAGCGTAAATAATAGAGTTTTTTTGCTTCGTGTCTTTGTTCTATGTGACACAGCTTTTCAAGTCTCCGCCAGTTGAAGGGGCGATCCAAAAAGAAAACAAGAAGTGCGTTATCCGCATCGGAGCAATCGAAAGGAAAGCGCACGCAAAGAAGAAAGGATAATTAAAAATGTTAGGAGCAATTATAGGTGATATTGTCGGCTCAAAATACGAGTTCAACAATACTTTTGATTACGATTTTGAAATGTTCACCAACGGGTGCAGTTTCACCGACGACACCATTTGCACGGTGGCAATCATGGAAGCCTTGTTGCACAACCAGCCATTCAAGGCAACCTTGCATAGCTGGTGCAACCGTTATCCGTGCCCGATGGGTGGCTATGGCGCATCTTTTGCACGATGGATTAGGGAGAAAGACCCACAACCCTACAACAGCTTTGGCAATGGTGCGGCAATGCGTGTTAGCCCCATTGGGTGGTTCTATGCGTCGTTACCCTTGACGCTATCAGCTGCAAGAGACACCGCAAGCGTGTCGCACAACCACGTTGAGGGCGAAAAGGGTGCTTGTGCCACCGCTTGTGCCATATATAGGCTTAGGCATGAGCACGATTTAGATTGCGTGCGCAAGACTGCAGCCTATTACTATGGTGAAGACTGGGAAAGTGACCTGCCACCTCAAGGCAGGTTTGATGAAACGTGCCAAGGTTGCGTGCCGTTGGCTTTCCGCATCGTGATGCAAAGTGGCGGCTTCGAGGACGCTATCCGCAAGGCGGTGTCATACGGGGGCGATAGCGACACACTGGGCGCAATCGTCGGCTCGCTTGCCGAGGCTATGTGGGGTTGTCCGCTTGACTTGGTGAAAAAAGCAACAACCTATCTACCCAACGACATGAAAGCAGTAGTATTCAGGTTTTACAACACCATTCGCACCTACAATGGCACAGATGATTTCTTGAAATATTTGGTATGAAGAAAGAAGATTTAATCAAACTTTGTTTTAGGTAACACAACTTACATACGCAGGTAATAAGGCTGGGCTTGGTTGTGAATTGCTTTCAAATTTGTATCTTTGTTTTAGGTAACACAACACTTGTCCAACGGACGGACAGCAGTAATATGTTGTGAATTGCTTTCAAATTTGTATCTTTGTTTTAGGTAACACAACTCGCGCAAGAACTAACATTATATTCTGGTAGTTGTGAATTGCTTTCAAATTTGTATCTTTGTTTTAGGTAACACAACTACAAGGCGGACGAGAAAACGTTTGCCGACGTTGTGAATTGCTTTCAAATTTGTATCTTTGTTTTAGGTAACACAACATACGCAAGGTGTCAATGTGGTATTTCCAGGTTGTGAATTGCTTTCAAATTTGTATCTTTGTTTTAGGTAACACAACACGTTATCATGATGGATAAGCAACTTGAAAGTTGTGAATTGCTTTCAAATTTGTATCTTTGTTTTAGGTAACACAACATGCGCCTATCCCCGTGGAGGACGCACGGGGTTGTGAATTGCTTTCAAATTTGTATCTTTGTTTTAGGTAACACAACTCGATGTAATTAACGAAAAAAAGGCTGGTAGTTGTGAATTGCTTTCAAATTTGTATCTTTGTTTTAGGTAACACAACATCGTGACTTATTCACTTTTTGCAGACGTGTGTTGTGAATTGCTTTCAAATTTGTATCTTTGTTTTAGGTAACACAACGCCAAACCAGTCACGCAACACGTCCACCTCGTTGTGAATTGCTTTCAAATTTGTATCTTTGTTTTAGGTAACACAACATCTTAATAATGTAATAGCCAACTATAACAGTTGTGAATTGCTTTCAAATTTGTATCTTTGTTTTAGGTAACACAACGAACTTTACTCTAACACTCAAGACAATGAAGTTGTGAATTGCTTTCAAATTTGTATCTTTGTTTTAGGTAACACAACAATTAAAGCATTTGGATTATGACACAAGAAGTTGTGAATTGCTTTCAAATTTGTATCTTTGTTTTAGGTAACACAACCATTTTGGAGTACACACAAGCCTTGATTGAGTTGTGAATTGCTTTCAAATTTGTATCTTTGTTTTAGGTAACACAACTTGATTAAAATATTAACAATTACTCATCATGTTGTGAATTGCTTTCAAATTTGTATCTTTGTTTTAGGTAACACAACATGAGTGCGAGGTGAGCAATAAAACCTACTGTTGTGAATTGCTTTCAAATTTGTATCTTTGTTTTAGGTAACACAACTTTTGATTGGTTGTTTTGATTTAGTTGTTTGTTGTGAATTGCTTTCAAATTTGTATCTTTGTTTTAGGTAACACAACGTTTTTCTTCATCACCTGCTTCAAGGTCTCGTTGTGAATTGCTTTCAAATTTGTATCTTTGTTTTAGGTAACACAACGCTCTTGAACCATTGCCCGCTCTTGTGAGTGTTGTGAATTGCTTTCAAATTTGTATCTTTGTTTTAGGTAACACAACAAAGCCAACATGAAGATAGTTGGCAATTGTGTTGTGAATTGCTTTCAAATTTGTATCTTTGTTTTAGGTAACACAACCCTACCTATGAAATGGGCTTTGAAACCTATGTTGTGAATTGCTTTCAAATTTGTATCTTTGTTTTAGGTAACACAACTATGGAGTATATAGAGCTTACTATTGATGGGTTGTGAATTGCTTTCAAATTTGTATCTTTGTTTTAGGTAACACAACGAGGGGTTGTGCGTGATGAACTCTCTAACTGTTGTGAATTGCTTTCAAATTTGTATCTTTGTTTTAGGTAACACAACTTATCGTTGAGCATTATGTATCGGATAATTGTTGTGAATTGCTTTCAAATTTGTATCTTTGTTTTAGGTAACACAACACGAGCCGATAGAAGTTGAATTGCGACCAAGTTGTGAATTGCTTTCAAATTTGTATCTTTGTTTTAGGTAACACAACTGAAAAATTTTCATGCAACGATATGGCACAGTTGTGAATTGCTTTCAAATTTGTATCTTTGTTTTAGGTAACACAACGACAAATTCAACAAACAGTGC
>CAMYCE010000089.1 GCA_947254205.1 uncultured Prevotellaceae bacterium | reverse complement strand
ATAAAATATGGCTTTGGAAAATCTAACCAAGACATTTTAAATGAAAGAGCCGTGGTGGAGTAACTAAATTTAATGCTTGAAATGTGAGTATTCTAAATTTTTATTCTACTTTTGTGTAGTTTTAGCACCACACGCAAGCAATAGTTTTTTTTTGAAATGAAACGCTTCTACACGATAGTCATTGCAACCCTTCTCATGGGCATGGGTTTTTTGAGCCATGCCGAGATTGACCTCACGGGCCACGACTTGCCGGTGATGAGGCGTGTGTATGCCGGCTATCGCATTGTGACCAACGACCAGACGGGTGAACAGACGATTTGGATTGACATGCTGCCCGTGGTGGTGTATCCCAACGAGCGATTTCGCAACAAGAGCGAGGAGCAGTTCTACTGGCGCACCGTGCGCGATGTGAAGCGCACCTTGCCCTATGCCAAGCTCATCAATCGCACCCTGCAAGAAACCTATGAATATTTGGGCACATTCGACACCAAGAAGGAGAAAGACGAGTATCTCAAAATGTTTGAAAAAGACCTGTATAAGCAATATAAGCCCATTATGAAGAAAATGACCAAGAGTCAGGGCAAGATGATGATTAAGCTCATTAATCGTGAAACCAATCAAAACTCCTATAGCATTGTGAAAGCTTTTATGGGAGCTTTTAGGGCTGGTTTTTGGCAAACTTTTGGCAGGTTTTTTGGAGTGAATCTCAAGACTGGCTACAACCCGCGTGGCAACGACACCGATGCCATGATAGAGCGCATTTGTGTGCGCGTGGAGCAAGGCGAGCTATAACTTATTTACTAATTTTCTCGATGGGTAGAGGCGATGCACGCATCGTCTTTGTGTTCCCCCCCCTCCCCAGAGTGGATTGACTCCATGCATCGTCTCTGCATGGCTCATACACATCAGGTAGCGTTGTGAAGTGGTGGCACGAAAAAAGAGCCCTCAAGCTGTTGTGGGTGCTTGAGGGCTCTAAAATAATCAAATATGCGAAAAAATGTATTACTTGCTGTTCTTTTTGTTCATGATCTTGATGAGGTCGATCACCTTGTTGCTGTAGCCAAACTCGTTGTCATACCACGACACAACTTTCACAAACTTGTCGGTCAAGTAAACACCGGCATTGGCATCAAAGATAGAGGTGCGGGGATCGTTGAGGAAGTCGCTCGACACCACTTGATCTTCGGTGTAGCCAAGAATGCCTTTGAGCTCGCCTTCAGATGCTTTCTTCATAGCAGCGCAAATGGCTTCTTTGGTAGCAGGTTTTTGCAAGTTGAGGGTCAAGTCAACAACCGAAACGTCGAGAGTGGGCACGCGCATCGAGATGCCGGTGAGCTTGCCATTGAGCTCGGGAATCACCTTGCCCACAGCCTTGGCGGCACCGGTTGATGAGGGAATGATGTTGCCACTTGCAGCGCGGCCTCCACGCCAGTCTTTGCCACCCTTAGAGGGACCATCGACAGTGAGTTGAGTAGCAGTTGCCGAGTGCACGGTAGTCATCAAGCCGTTTTCGATGCCAAAGTTCTCATTGAGCACCTTGGCAATGGGAGCCAAGCAGTTGGTTGTGCAAGAGGCGTTTGACACGATAGTCTCGCCATTATATTTCTCGGTGTTAACACCGCACACAAACATTGGAGCTTGGCGACCATCTTCGCCAGCCTTAGAGGGGGCTGAAAGCACCACATATTTTGCACCGGCCTTGAGGTGTTTCTCGGCACGGTCCATAGTCAAGTAGAAGCCGGTTGATTCAACGATATACTCGGCCCCCACTTCGCCCCACTTGATGTCTTCGGCATCGCGCTCGGCAAAGATGCGAATGTCGCGACCATTCACCACGAGGGTGTTTTCGTTTTTCACCTCCACGGTGCCGTTGAAACGTCCGTGCATGGTGTCATACTTCAAGAGATATGCGAGATAGTCAACCGACAGCAAGTCGTTGATGGCAACAACTTCCACGTCATTAACGTTGTGAGCTTCGAGTGTAGAGCGGAAAACGAAGCGACCAATGCGCCCGAAACCGTTAATACCGATTTTAATTTTTCCCATAATCGTGTTTTATTAAAAATAAATAATTTGTTTTGGAATATTCCTTTTTAGTAAGATAGAAATGTGTATCTTTGCACAAGCCAAAGAAGCAGGGCAGAAACGAGGTTGCTTGGTTGGCTTTTTCAGATGCAAAATTAATACTTTTTTTTGGAAAATGATTGATTATATTTTTCAAATAGCACAAAATTCAATCTCAATTAAGGAAGTTTAATAGTTAATGCATCTCCAAAGCGAAGTATATAAGTGAAGTCAATAATTAAACGTTTAATGAAATGAGTGGCTTTTTAAAAGAATTCAAAGACTTTGCCATGAAGGGCAATGTCATGGACATGGCCGTGGGTGTGATCATTGGCGGTGCATTTGGTAAAATCGTTTCGTCGCTGGTTGATGATATTCTCATGCCTGCCATTGGAATGCTCACGGGAGGTGTTGACTTCTCGAACCTTGCCGTGAAGTTGGGCGCGGGCGAAACTGCCGCCATGCTCAAATATGGCATGTTTATTCAAAACATTATCGACTTCCTCATCATTGCATTGTGCATCTTCATGATGATTAAGGCGATGAACAAGCTCATCAAGAAGAAGGAAGAAGCTCCTGCTCCTGCCGAGCCCAGTGCCGAGGAGAAGTTGCTTGGCGAAATTCGCGACTTGCTCAAAGAAAAGAAATAATAGCCTTATACTAATTCTATTTTTCGGAAATCTTTCAGAGAGAAAAACGGGTGGCCCACACATCATGATGAGGGGCTACCCGTTTTGTTTTGTTTCTATTCATGCGATACTCGTTTTCAAATCGTGACGGCTCGTGCGCCCGGGTGGAGAGGAAGATTGTGTTTTAGGGTGTGTTGCCATGCTGTGCGCTCATGCCCCGACGCGGACGCTCTTGCGAGGTTGCCGTGGCATGGGTTGAGCGGGCCGGTGCATAGTAGTAGCCATCTTGCCAGTAATCATAGCCATAGTTATAGGAGTTCCAGTTGGGCGATGAGGTGTGCACCAAGTCGAAGTTGAATCGCTGGTTGCCATCAAAGAGGAAAGTGCCATAAAAATGGCGATTGCTAAGCCTGTAGTTGGTGAGTGTGATATAGTAGTTGTCTTCGATGAAGTATATTCTAATCACGCCGTTGTCTACTCGCCATGTGATGTGGTTGGCAATGTAGTCCCACGGGGCATTGCTATAGTAGTCGATCCACCGGCCTTGCCCCGACGTGTAGCGATAAAGGTCTTGTTCAAAAAACACATAGGAATAGGTGGAGTTATACCACCGTCCACGATAGCTGGCGGCCATGTAGGTGTTGCCTTCCCATGTGCCTTCAAGTGAGTTGGAGATGCGCA
Organism: uncultured Prevotellaceae bacterium; assembly: GCA_947254205.1. GTDB lineage: Bacteria > Bacteroidota > Bacteroidia > Bacteroidales > Muribaculaceae > Sodaliphilus. The sequence continues at coordinate 5,860 of CAMYCE010000089.1, read as the reverse complement.
AGTCGTCGCAACCACTCAATGCCATGCTCATGAGCAGCGCCACTGCCACAAGCCACAAGTTTCTTACTATTGATTCTCTTATCTTCATCATATTGGCGTTTATGCATTAGACTTCAACTTTTTGCAAAAGTTTAATCCCTCTTCCTCTAACGATGTGTTGTCAAGGCAGCGAGAATATCAAAAAAGAGCACATGTGTTAAAATTGGGTTGCATAATAGCAAAAAAGCTGAAAAACAGTTGGGAAATTCATAAAAAAGTACCAACTTTACACACTTAAACTTAAAGTAGCATAAAAATACCTTAGGTTTAATTGCGATGTGCGACGTCATGGCTCGCATGATGCCGATTTAGACTGCGAAAATAAATTTATATACAAATATTACTCATTAACTAACAACTAAAACAATGTACGTATGAAAAAACAATGTGTATTGTTAGCTTCGCTACTCCTTGCCGGTGGTGGAATGGGGACACATGCCATGGCGGCACCCGCTCCACAAATCGTGTCGGAGAGCAGCACAACTCTTGTGAAAGGTACTGTTGTCGACGAGAAGGGGGAACCCGTGCTCGGAGCCAGCATCACCGAAATTGGAACCACCCGTGGCACCACTACTGGAGTTGATGGCGGTTTCTCGCTGAAAGCAGGTTTGGGCGCAAAACTGCAAATTTCCTTTATTGGATACAAAACTGTGACCACTCGTGCCACCGATGGCATGACAATTAAACTCTCTGTCGACAATGCCTTGCTCGATGAGGTTGTGGTAGTGGGCTATGGCCAGCAAAAGAAAGTGAACCTCACAGGTGCTGTTTCGACTGTTGACTTGGGCAAAACTTTGGAATCGCGTCCCGAGCAAGACGTGACCAAGGCATTGCAAGGTGCTGTGCCAGGCCTCACTGTGCTCAACAACAGTGGCAACCTCGATGCCAGCCCCTCAATCTCGATTCGTGGCCTTGGCACATTGAGCAATGATCAAAAGTCGGCTCCTTTTATTGTGGTTGATGGTGTGCCTGTCGACAACTTGAGCATGGTCAACAGCAACGACATCGCCTCGATTTCGGTGCTCAAAGATGCCGCTTCGTCGTCGATCTATGGTACTCGTGCCGCCTTTGGTGTGATTTTGATTACCACCAAGCAGGGCAAAAAGGGCGACAAGGTGTCGATTTCCTACAACAACAACTTTGCATGGGATCAGGCTACCTATCTGCCCGATTTTCCCGATGTACCCACTCAACTTGAGTCGGCATTGCGTGCCAAGGCTCGTCAAGGTTCGGGCGCAGTTGAACTCTTTGGCATGTACTTCGACAAGTTGCTCCCCTATGCCAAGGCATGGCAAGCTCAAAACTCGGGCAAAAAAGGCTATAGCGTGATGCGCCCCTATGAGAGCATGGACAATGTGGGCGACTACTACTTCAACGGCAAGCAGGCTCTCTACTATGCCGACTATGATATTCAAGGAATTTGGTACAACAACGCTGCTCCCAGCAACAGCCACAACGTGTCGGTGACCGGCTCGAGTGGCAAAACCACATTCTACACCTCGTTTGGCTACAGCAACAAGGAAGACATCATGAAGTTTAACCCCAGCATGCGCAAGCGCTACAACGCCACTGCCAACTTGCAGACCGATCTCACCGATTGGCTCACAGTGGGCACACGCATCAACTTCACACGTCGCCACATGAGCCAAGCCAATGCCTATAGCAACATCTATCAATACTTGTGGCGATGGGGCTCGTTCTTCGTTCCCAGTGGCATCATGGCCGATGACAAAGGCAACCAATATGACTACCGCGTGATTGCTATGCAAAAACAAGCCACTCGCATGATTACTGTGAAAGACCACTTGCGCATGAATGGCTGGTTGCGTGCCAACATCACCAAGCACCTCACCTTCAATGCCGACTTCACCTATGAGGTTGAAAACAGCAACTTCAAGTCGAGCAACCACAGCGTGTATGGCATGAACTGGGTTGGTGTTGCTCCCACCTATATTGTGCAGACTTCGACCACCAATGCCACTCGCGACAACAGCAAGATGGACACTTGGACTGCCAATGCCTACATCAACTACAACAACACCTTCAACGATGTGCACAACTTGGGCATCATGGCCGGTGTGAATGGCGAGAACATGAGCAGCGACTACTTCTGGGTGCGCGCCAAGCAACTCTATAGCGAGGATTATCCTGAGCTCAACCTTGCCTATGGCGAAATGAAAAACAACTTGATCAAAGCCAACACCGGCGACCGTGCTTCGGCTGGTTACTTTGGCCGCATCAACTATGACTACAAGGGCATCTACTTGCTTGAATTGAATGGCCGTTATGATGGCTCGTCGCGCTTCCCACAAGGTCACAAGTGGGCATTCTTCCCCTCGTTCTCGTTGGGTTATCGCATGTCGCAAGAAGCCTATTGGGACAAACTGCGCAACATTGTGTCAAATGCCAAGTTGCGCTTCTCTTATGGCGAAATTGGCAACGAGGCTGTGGGCGACTGGATGTTCCTTGCCACAATGGACAAGCACGAGTCAAAATGGCTCAATGGCTCCAATGCCTTTGTTCCTGAACTGGGTATGCCCAAGTGGGTGATGGATAATCTCACATGGGAACGCATCAACACCATCAATGCCGGTATCGACATGGGATTCCTCAACGACCAATTCACAGTGGGCTTGGAGTGGTTCCAACGCACCACCAAAGACATGCTCGCTCCCGGTCAAGCTCTGCCTCCCACAGTGGGTGCGGCTGCTCCCTACACCAACGCTGGCGAGCTTCGCTCTCGTGGTTGGGAGTTGAACCTCAACTGGCGCAAGCAATTCAACCAAGACCTTGGCCTCTATGCCAACTTTAGCATTGGCGACTCTAAGGTGAAGGTGACCAAGTGGAACAGCACTTCCAAGCTCATTGGCCACCCCGGCGAAACTGCCTATGCCTATGAAGGTGAAAACTGGGGCGACATTTGGGGCTTTGAAACCGACCGCTATTTCACCGAAGCCGACTTCAAGGGCAAAAATGCCGATGGTAGCTGGATCTATGCCGATGGCGTAGCCGATCAAACCGGTATTCAAACTGACACCTTTGTGTTTGGCCCTGGCGACATCAAGTATAAGGACCTCAATGGCGATGGCAAAATCGATGGTGGCAAAGGCACACTCGAAGACCATGGCGACTTGAAGGTGATTGGCAACCAATTGCCTCGCTATGAATATAGCTTCCATGTGGGTGGCAACTACAAGGGCTTTGACCTCGACCTCTTCTTCCAGGGTGTGGGCAAGCGCGACATGTGGACCCAGTCGGCATTTGCGTTCCCCGAAATGCGCGAACCCGACTTGGCTATCTATGCTCACCAAACAAAATATAACATCTATGATCCCGAAAATGGCATCGTGAACATTAGCGAAAGCAATGATTATCCCTGCCTCTATCCGGGCAACGAGTATGCCGGTAATGTTGTGGGCTTGAGCGCCGAGGGTGGCTGCCACAACTACTATCCTCAAACCAAATATCTCGTCGACATGAGCTATTTGCGTCTCAAAAACGTGACTCTTGGCTATACCCTTCCCGGTGAACTCACCAAGAAGGCTTATATCCAAAAACTTCGTTTCTATGCCAGCGTGAACAACCTGTGCTTGTTGCACAAAGGCAACGGCAACTTGCCCCTCGACCCCGAAATGAATGACGGTCAAGGTGCTCTCAGCTATGGTACATGGGGTCGCACCTATCCCATCACTCGCAGCTGGTCGTTGGGTCTTCAGGTTACATTCTAATCAATCTCTAAAAACATTAGAACAATGAAAAAAACGATTTTATATGCTTTGGCCGCTGTTGCACTGGCAGGAACAAGCTGCACCGACATGCTTGACAAGTCGCCACGCGACCGGTTTATCAACAACCCTGAGTTTTGGAACAACACCAATCAGGTTGAAAGTTTTTGCAACACATTCTATAACGAATTCATTGGCTACGGCATTGGCGGTGGCAGTGGTTGGTTCTACTTCAAGAGTTTGAGCGACGACCAGGCCAACAACACCTTCGACAACTGGACCTATACCACAGTGCCCGGTAGCTCGAGCGACTGGTCGGGACACTTCACCGAGGTTCGCCGTGCCTCCTATGCCTTGCAAGGTCTCAAAAACTCGAAGTTGAGCAACAAAGCCTATTTTGAGGCTATCGCCCGCCTCAATCGCGCTTGGCACTACTACCAGCTCGTGAGAATGTATGGCGACGTGCAATGGATTAACACTCTTGTGAACGACCCCACTCCCAATGGAGCCGATAAAGACGTGATTATGGGCAAGCGCACCGATCGCGACGTGGTGATGGATAGCGTGCTTGTCGACCTCGACTTTGCTATTGCCAACCTGCCTGCCGGAGCTGGTCAAAACAGCTGGAGCAAGGAAATGGCAACAGCCATGAAGAGCGACATTTGCCTCTATGAGGGCACCTATGCCAAATATCGCACCGAGGCCGAGAATGGCAAGCCTGCCAGCATGGAGCGTGCCGAGAAATACTTGAAAGAGTCGGTTGCGGCTTCTGAGGCTATCATGGCGTCAAAGAAGTTTGAACTCACCCCTCAATATGGCGACATCTACAACTCGACCAACCTCGCTGGCAACAAGGAAGTGATTTTCTACAAGAACTATGAAAAAGATGTGCACATGCATGGCTTGTGTGACTGGACAAGTGGCTCGACCACGCAACGTGGCATCTCCAAGGACTTGTTTGATGCTTTCCTCTTCCTCGATGGCAAGCCCCTTGCCACTACCGGCATGGACAAGAGCGACAAGGTGAAACTCACCGAGTTGCGCACCAAGGAGAAGGAGAAAGAGGTGATCGACACCATCTACACCATTCAAAATGCTCTTGCCGTGCGCGACAAGCGATTGAGCGTGCTCATCGACTCGGTAGTGTGCTTCAAGGGTTATGGTTGGGCTCGTCTTGACGAACTTGGCAAATCGACCGGTCATGCCGAGATGACTTCATCAACCGGCTACACCATCAAGAAGTTTGACAACACCAGCCTACCCCTTTACTATCGTGCCAACACCACCACCAGCTACACCGATGCTCCCCTTTATTGGTATGCAGTGATTTTGCTCAACGAAGCCGAAGCCAAGGCCGAGTTGGGAACTATCAGCCAAACCGACCTCGACAACACGGTGAACTTGCTGCAAGCTCGTGCCGGCCTCAAAGGCTTGACCACAAGCCCCGAAGCCGACCCTGCCAACAATCATGGTGTGAGCAACTTGTTGTGGGAAATTCGTCGCGCTCGTCGTTGCGAACTCGCCCTCGACAACTGGTATCGCTATTGGGACCTCGTGCGCTGGCATCAGCTCGACAAGCTCGACAGCAACAAGTATCCCAACATCAACCGTGGTGCCAACCTCACTGGCGTTAAGAACCCCGTTAAGATTGACGACGAGGGCTACATAATAGCAACCGGAAAGACTCGTGCATTTGATGCTAAGTATTATTTCTATCCCGTTCCATCAAATCAAATCTCGCTCAACAAAGAGACCACTCAAAATCCTGGTTGGGTGAAATAATAGAGTTTGAAATATCGCTTGTCATCAAGGGTTGATGATTAAGCTATACCCTAAAATTGAGTAGGAGGAAAACAAAGCCGTTTTCTTCCTACTCAATTGTTTTTCTGTGAGCTTAATTGGTTGTATGTGAGCAATGTATAGACGATGCGTGCGTCGTCTTCGATTCAGTTTTGATATTTTTGTAGCTGTGAGGGAAACGATGCACGCTTGGTCTCTACTTCATTTGCCTGCCAAGAGAGAGCTGTATGAATGGTTTTAGCCCCAATCGGTCATTAGGTCGCAATAAGAAAATATCTTAGGCTTTTCCTTGCCTT
>CAMYCE010000088.1 GCA_947254205.1 uncultured Prevotellaceae bacterium | reverse complement strand
CTCCTCAAAATAAATTGTCAAATACCAAGAAACCTAATGCCCGATTTGGGTTTAACCATCAAAAAGGTGAGATTTTTCAACGACATGCCACGATGCAATGCCCCCCCCAAAAAAAACACCATGTGGCACTCTCGCAATTGCTGTTGGCATCGAGAGCCACCACATGGAGTCGGGCAATCATATCGCTTTATTTCAATTTCCACTCAAAGCCGTCTTTGGTGTCTTTCACATCAAAGCCAGCTTCGTTCATTTTGTTTCTGATGAGGTCGCTTGTGGCCCAATCCTTGTTGACTTTGGCGGTTTTGCGCATGTCGAGCAACAAGTCTACCGCCTTTTTATAGGGCTCAAGATTCACATCGCCACCACCGGCGGCATCGTCGCGCACACCCATCACATCAAAGAGATATACTTGGAACACGCGTTTGAGTTCTTCAATATCGGCAGCCGAGATGGTTGCATGGCCATCATTGACCTGATTGATCGCCTTGCAGGCATCAAAAAGGGTGGCTATCACATGGGGCGTGTTGAGGTCATCGTTCATGGCCTCGGCACAACGCTCTTCATAGTTTTCGAGTTGCACTGTGGTGGTTGTGGCAGGCTTCAGTTCACACAAGCGATGCCAGCCGTCCATGATGCGCTCATAGGCCTTTTGAGCCGCTTGCAAGGCCTCATTGCTAAAGTCGACTGTGCCACGATAGTGGGCCTGCAAGATAAAGAACCTGATGGTCATGGGGCTATAGGCCCTGTCAAGGCTCTTGTGGTCGCCCTTGAAAAATTGCTCAAGTGTGATGAAGTTGCCCAGCGACTTGCCCATTTTTTGACCATTGATGGTGATCATGTTGTTGTGCATCCAATAGTTGACCATGGGCTCCCCTTGGCTTGCCACAGCCTGCGCTATCTCGCACTCGTGATGTGGAAACACCAAATCCATGCCACCGCCGTGAATATCAAATCGCTTGCCCAAGTATTTGCGTCCCATGGCTGTGCACTCACAGTGCCACCCGGGGAAACCCTTGCTCCATGGCGAAGGCCAGTGCATGATGTGCTCGGGCGAAGCTTTTTTCCACAAGGCAAAGTCTACTTGATTGCGTTTCTCGCCCACTCCGTCGAGTTGGCGACTGGCATTAATCACATCGCTCAAGTTGCGCCCCGACAAAATGCCATATTTGTGATCTTTGTTATATTTTTCAATATCAAAATAGATGCTACCATTGCTCTCATAGGCATAGCCATTGGCCAAGATTTCTTTCACCAGCTCTTCTTGCTCGATGATGTGGCCGGTAGCATGAGGCTCAATGCTGGGGGGCAACACGTTGAGAGCGTCCATAGCCTCGTGATAGCGATTGGTGTAGAATTGCGCAATCTCCATGGGCTCCAACTTCTCAAGGCGTGCCTTCTTCTCTATCTTGTCGTCGCCTTCGTCGGCATCGTGCTCCAAGTGCCCCACATCGGTAATGTTGCGCACATAGCGCACCTTGTAGCCCAAGTGCTTGAGATAGCGAAACAGCACATCAAAGGTGATAGCCGGGCGGGCATGCCCCAAGTGAGCGTCGCCATACACAGTGGGACCACACACATACATGCCCACATGGGGAGCGTTGATTGGTTTAAACAATTCTTTGCGACGCGTGAGCGTGTTATAAATAAATAATGAGTGTTCCATAATTTTACTGTTTGTTTTGATGTGATGTCGCGCACTGTGTTTCAAGTTTGAGGGCGCAACGAGATTATGATTTCGGTAGTTTTTTCTTTCTTGAAGCAAAAAAAACTTTCTCGCAAGCCAACTTTTTTTCCCAACCGTGGCTTGCGAGTTGTGAGTTTTATTGATTAGGCCTGGCCTTTGGGCAGAGGAAAGTCGATAATTCCATCGGGGCCGGGTTGCGCACCACGGGGCATGCGAGGCTCTATCTCGCCAAAAGTTTGCTCATATTTTTGCACATTTTGAGCCAATGCGCTCAACAGTTGTTTTGCATTTTCGGGAGTCATGATAATGCGACTTTGAACACGTGCCTTGGGCATGTTGGGGGCCATGAGAATCATATCGAGGAAGAAATCGTTGGGGCCATGAGTAATCATTGCCAAATTGGCATATTTGCCTTGCATTTCTTCGGCAGGAACTTCAATTTGAATTTGTTGTCCTTGGTTGTTGTTTTCGTTTTCCATTGTTGTCAATGTTTTTTATTTAGTTAATAATTAGCTATTTGTCAAAGTCATAGCATTTCACTTGTGCATTGATGACATCGGCCACATGCACCCTTAGAGTGTGGCAAGACTTGCGTCGCCATACATTACCTACAAAAAACGAGCCATAGCAACTTCGCCAAAAGTAGGTGCTGTCGCAAGCCGTCAACAAGTCATGCACAAGATAGCACTCCACTGTGTCGCTTGCAAGTGTCGACGGGTCGGCCATGAGCATGAACATGCGTGGTCGCTTGGTGTACTCCACCTCACAGCGCACATTGATGTAGGGACCCGTGCGCCACAGGCTACGCAATCGCAAGGGGTGTTGCTTGTAGCTTTGCGCCGTTTTGCTCTTGGCAGGCACGCGCAACGAGTCGCTCAACACGCCTGCATGATTCAAGCCTTTCACCACCACATTGCGTGTCGGCAATGCGTCTTGCTCCTCGGCAAGGCTATAATAGGCAAGCAACCGCCTGCCGGGCACGATGCCGGCAGGTTGTGGCATCACAGCCTTCAAAGTCACCGATGCCGAGTCGCCACGCCCCCAATATTGAAACAGGGCCACTCCATCGCGATAGCCTTGATAGGTGACCATGTCATAGCGATAGCGAGTGGTAGTCGCCTCATGCTCATCGCCACAAGCCACAACAAGTGTAGCGGCAACAATAAGCACTATCAATCTTGCTATGAGCCCACGCACATTCACTTCAACACATTTTTTCAAATCACATGATTCACAACATCTTGCCCCTCGCTTTCGCTCTCAATCACACCATCGCGCATGTGCAAAATGCGATCGGAGTTGCCTGCCAGCGACTCATCGTGGGTGACGATGACAAAAGTTTGCTTCATCTCATCGCGCAACTTGAAAAACAGCTTGTGCAACTCTTGCTTGTTTTGCGAGTCAAGACTGCCCGACGGCTCATCGGCCAAAATGACAGATGGACGATTCACCAAAGCCCTTGCCACTGCCACCCGCTGACGCTCACCACCCGACAACTGGGCCGGCTTGTGATCGAAACGCGCACTCAGCCCCAAATAGTCGAGCAACTCGCCGGCACGGGCATAGGCCTCGCTGCGTTTTGCCCCTCCCAAGAGGGCCGGAATGGCCACATTCTCGAGCATGGTGAACTCGGGCAACAATTGATGAAACTGAAACACAAAGCCAATGTGACGGTTGCGAAAGTGTGCCAAATCCTTGTCTTTGAGGCTAAACACGTCAACTCCATCATAGAGCACACTGCCACTATCGGGCTTGTCGAGCGTGCCCATGATTTGCAACAATGTGGTTTTGCCGGCACCACTGGGGCCAACAATCGACACAATCTCGCCACTGCCGGTTGTGAATTGGGCATTCTTGAGCACTTCAAGGTTGCCATATCGTTTTACTATGTTTCTTGCTTCAATCATGTGCGGGTGTAATAATTCTTACTTCCACAAAGTTAAAAATTTATTGGCATTTCCACTCTTTTTCCCATTCAAATTATTTCACGGGGGGGGCTTTGGGTAGGAGAGAAGACGGCATTCCACAGAGTTCACAGATTTATAAAGAAAAGTCAACAAATCAAACGAATTAAACGAAGGTTACAAGGCTGTGGGATTGAGGCACTTGTCTATTCGTCAACTTCGTTTAATTCGTTGATTTTCTTAAAATTCCGTAAGAATGTCAGGAGAGTGAGGGGGTTATTTCTTTTTGCCCTTGGGAGGCAACTGGCCAGTGCCCTTGTAGTAGGCATCTTTGGCACGCACTTTGCCGCGCTTCGACACCTCAACGGCTGGCGCAACCGCTTTGCCGGGTTCGCCAATAGCCTTGATTTCAAACACGAGCGTTTCGCCCGGCTCAATGGCATATTTGCCGGTGCGACGGTCTTTGCCGGCACCCTTGGCACCATAGGCAAGATTGGCAGGCATCACGGCAATCATTTCACAACCGGGATTCATGAGGCAAAGAGCCTCTTTGAAGCCAGCCACCACGCGATTGAGTTGCATGGGAATGGTGTCTTGGCTTTGGTCGAAGATTGTGCCATCAACATGCTTGCCCACATAGGTGAGGTTCACGGTTGCCGTGTCGGCAAAAGTAGCACCCACACCGGGGGTCACAATCTTATACACAAGGCCCGAAGCCGCTTTTTTAAACTTCTTGTCGGTTTTGAGCAGTTTGGCGATATAATCGGCACCGGCTTTCTCGTTGGGAGCAATGAGCCGATTGGTCAACTCCTTTTCAATCACCTCCATGCGCGATTGCACGTCCATGCTCATGGCACCCAAAGCATCGTCGCTCACGATAGTCTCGCTGAGCGATTGCTTAAATTGCGACACAATCACATCGCGGTTCAACTCAATGCCACTCTGGGCCTTGGTTTGCTTGATTTGGTTGTAGAGGTTGAGAGCCACCTCAAAGCCCTCCATATAGCTCTTGCGCGTGGTGTCGGCCTTCATGAGCAAGTCAAACGATTCCAAAAAATCGGCCTTACTTGCTTTGGGATTTTGGGCATACATCTTGTTGAGGCTTGCGGCATAGATTTTGCCCACAGCCATGCTCAGCGAGTCTTGTTGAGCCTTGAGTTGAGCATCGGTCATGGCACCGGCCTGATGGCTCGACACCCCTGCCAAGAGCAGGAGCGATAACATTATTTTTTTCATTGCAACTTTAGCGTTTTATTGTTTTTTTTGAATCTTGTTGAGCCTCCTTTTTTGCAGTGTCGGTTGCCGGAGCTCCACCTTGAGGAACAATCGAAGTGCCCTTGCCACTCTTGACAATTGCCTCTTGCATGAGTTTTTGCAAGCGGGCATCGAGTGCATTGAGCTCGGCTTCGGTTGCTGTGCTGCTAAGAGCCTTTTCAAAGGTGTCGAAATACGCTTTTTTGTCGAAGTTGATGCCATACATTTGTTCAAGCGCGGCCGTTTGCTGTTGCATTTGCAAGCCCTGACTCAAGCCCATCATGTAGCTTCGTTTTTGAGAGGAGGTATCGCAGGCAAGCACCACTTGCAAGCCATCGAGAAAAGCCTGCTTGTCAAATTTCTTATCCTTGTTGGTGCTGTCGTTGATTTGCATCGACAATTGCTTGCCCATGCCCTCGCCAAAAAGAGAGCTTATTGAGTCGTCGATAGCGGTGGCTTTAGGATTTTTTTCAACACTTGCGCTTTTGCCACCACAGCTTGCCATGCTCAAAGTGGCCACTGCCACTGCCACAAAATAAAATACTTTTTTCATCTTTATTCTTTAAAATTAATTGAGTTAATAGTCTTGTGTTTATTGATATCCGGTTGGTCGCGCCTTGTGTAGAGGCGATGCATCATTCACATATCAACCGAGAAAATCCATAAAGTCATTTACTTGGCAAGGCCCACGGTTTCGATGTCAAACTCGAGGGTTTCGTTGGGGGCAATGCCTTGGTTGCCTCGCTCGCCATAGGCCAAATTGCCCGGAATGATACAACGTGCCTTGGCCCCCGGGCGCATCATGAGCAACATCTCCCTGAAGCCCGGCACCACTGCCATGACGGGGAAATTCACTGCCTCGCCACGGCTGGAGTCAAACACCGAGCCATCAACATGCATGCCCGTGTAGATCACCTTCACCTCATCGGTTTCTTTAAACGTGTCGCCACTACCTGTGGCAGTGAACTTGTAGACGAGCCCCGACTTTGTGGTCTTGAGCGCTGTGTCGGCCTTGAGTTGCTGTGCCACATAGTCCTTGCCTTCGCTCTCATAGGTGGCCATGCCAGCCAGTTGCTTGTCGAGCTCGGCCTGAGTTTGCGCATCAATGTTGCCATCGCTGTTTTTGCCCCCACAAGCCGTGGCAAGCAACAGCCCGCAGGCCATCAATGCTATCATTGTTTTTTTCATCATTATTTCTTGATATTGTTTTGCTAAGAAGCAAAAATCTTCCTGTCCGTTATCACAAGGCCGGAAAGGAAGATTCATGCTCTCTTTTTTTATCTCTTAGTGAGTTTTCGGCGCATCATTGCATCGCCGTTCTCATTCATTTCAGCGCATTTCGGGCATTTGAGGTTTCGCAGTGAGTTCGCCGGTCTCGATGTCAAACACAAGCACCTCGTTGGGGGCAATGCCTTGATTGCCACGCTCGCCATAGGCAAGCTCACTGGGAATAATCACGTGGGCCTTGGTGCCGGGGCTCATGAGTTGCATGATTTCAACAAAACCCTTGATGAGTTGAGTGTCGTCAATCACAAAGGGCACTGCCTTGTCCGACTTGTCAAACACTGAGCCATCGGTGTGCTTGCCCACATATTTTGTGAGCACGCAGTCGCCCTTTTTATAGTTTTTGCCATTGCCTTTTTTCTCAATTTTGTAGAGAATGCCACTCTTGGTTTCAACAAGGTCTTTATCCTTGGCCTTTTGCTCTTGCATAAATTTCTTGTTGGCCGCGATTTTTGTTTTTTGAGCCTCTTGTTGCGCCTTCATCATCAACGATTGCAAGCGTTGTTGCAACTGCATCATCTTGGCATCATTCATGGGAGCTTTATCGCCAAAAGCTTTCCTGAAAGCCTTCAGCAAGATGGCACGGTCAACGTGAATGCCCTGACTTTCCATGCCTTGAATGTTTTGCAACAACTGCATGGCTGCACCGTAGCCATATTGATAGCCCCTGCCCTTGGCAGTGGTGTCGCTCATCAAAGCCTTTTCAAAGCCTATGACAAAGGCTTCTTTGTCGATTTTTTCTCCGCCTTCTTGAAATTGTTGAGCCAACATGATGCCCCAACCTTCGCCAAAAGCAGTGCTGATTGAATCTTCAAGGGGGCTAACGCCACCACCCTTCTTGTTGCAACTTGCGGCACCCATCATGAGCGAAGCGGCAAGTGCGATATAAACCAATTTCTTCATTGTTATAGCTGATGTTTAAAAAATTCTTAGGTATAAGAGAGAGTTACTTGCCCACCTTGATGAGTTGCACGTCGAAGATGAGAGCCGAGTTGGGCTGAATGGGGCCGGTGCCATGGCTGCCATAGGCAAGCTCGCTGGGAATGAACAGTCGCCAAGCGGCACCCTCTTGCATCATTTGCAAGCCTTCGACCCAGCCGGCAATCACTTGTCCCACGGCAAAGGTGGCAGGCTCGCCACGCTCTTCCGAGCTGTCAAACACAGTGCCGTCGATTAAGCGACCGGTGTAATGCACCGTCACCATGTCGTTGGGGCCGGGCTTGGCACCGGTGCCTTCTTTCACCACCAAGTATTGCAATCCGCTCTCGGTGACTTGCACGCCGGGAGCTTTGGCATTTTGCTCAAGAAATTCCTTGCCGGCCTTGGCATTCACCTCGGCAACCGAGTCTTGAAGGGCAGTGAAATAGTCGTTTACCACCTGCTTAGCCTCATCAAAGGTCATTTTTTTCTCGGTGTTGTCATACACGGCGCGCAATGCGTCGGCAAAATCTTCGGCATTGAGACTTGCCACACCGCTACCTTTAAAATTTTGGCCCATGCTCAGGCCCAATGCATAGCTTAATTTATCCATAGTTGTTATCGTTGATATGCGATTAAATGCTTTTTGAATTTTCCTGCAAAGTTAAAGCTATTTATAGTTATGGGAGCTATATTTTGAATAAAAAAGTTTAAAACCGGCTTTTCATCTATCAAAAACGACCCTCGCTCAATATTAGCACGATGCTTCATGCCGATATTGAGCGAGAGGTTGATTTCATCGTGGCACACACCGCGGGGTGTGGCCGCACTGTCGCACTCAGAAAGCCTTCTTCACGGCTGTGGTCGACCCGTCGCTATAGTGGGTCACCACAATGTTCACGCCCTGTTGGGGAGTGGCAAGTTTGGCTCCTGCAAGATTGTAATAGGTCACCCCTGTGATGTTTTGCTGTGCAGTCATGTCGGTAACACCGGTCACAATAGGGTCTTCGGCCTCGCTGGGATCCCAATAAATGTAGAATGCCGACTGGTTGTGAATGCTCATGGCGGGGGCATAGTCAAAGCGACCGTTGGGATAGTGATAGCGCACATAGTGCCGCGTACTCTTTCCTGTGCCCGATTCAATGGCGGCTTCGCTATCGTCGGCATTCTTTTTCACCACCAGCACCTTGCCCTTGAAGCGTGGGTCATCGTTGGCATCTTTCACCACGCCACCGGCGAGCCAGTGGGTGACTTTGGTGTAGTCAAAATTGGCATCGGCAAACATCTCATCGAGGGTGAGCACATTGGGCTCATCGGCCACTTTTTCAAGACGCACAAAATAGATGGGTTCGCCTTTTTCATCTTTCCATGCAGCACGTTGCATCTTGATGCGACGACCATTAAACCTGTTTTCAAAGTCTTTTTGTGGCAATTTGTCGTTGTTTTTCAAGTCGAGATTCACCAGTCGATTGTTGCTGATATTCAAGTCAAAGAGCAATGAGCTTTCGGGCATAGTTATCGAGGTCAACTCATTGTTTCGCAAGCACACCATTTTCATGTATTTTGCAGTGCTCAAGTCAATAGTTTTGAGTTTCGACTCAATGCAATTCAAAACCGTGAGATAGTGGGGCTCATCGGGAAACTTGATTGATGTGATGTTGGTTGAGTTGCAGTTTAAATGGCCAAGAGATTTGAAACGGCTCACATCGAGCGTAGTCAGAGGATTGTCCGAGCAGTCAAAGTAAGCGAAAATTTCAGGATATTTCACAAAACTCAAGTCGATGGTTTTGAGTTTGTTGCCATACACTTCGAGTCGCTTGAGCAAGTTTCCAAAATGCTCAATGCCCGTGAGATCTTCAATGCCCATGTTGTCAAGCACAATTGTTTGTTCATTTTCGCGCTCGCTCCAATCAAGCATTTTGTTTTTGTTGGTGTCATAACGGTCGAGCACCACTTGGCGAAAGATGGGGTCGGGAAAGTGAGCCTCATCAATGGCTATGGGCTCTTTTTCACTTTGTGCCATCATCGATGGTGAGATAAAGGCACACAGCACTGCTGCAACAAGGAGGTTAATGTTTTTCATTTTTAAATACAATTTTAATTTAGATACAAAATTTTGCGCAAAATTATAGTTTTTTTTTTACTAAATCCCCATTTGGCGCATATTTTTTTTAAAGTGACACTGCAATGGACCAATCATTCTTTTGTTTTGGAAAATTTGTTTCATA
>CAMYCE010000087.1 GCA_947254205.1 uncultured Prevotellaceae bacterium | reverse complement strand
AAGCTCAATTTATGGGCAAATGCCATTGCAAAGTTTAGAGTCCGCTGCTTTGCAGTCATGGCGATTTAATAATTCAGCGAACACTATTTAATTTCAATAAATTTGTGCACTTGGCTTTTTCTTTGTTTAACCACACCATGTGCAGGAATAGAGGGGCTTAGACTTGTCATTTCAACGATTTTGTAGTAACTTTGATACCTATTAATAGCATGTTGCAGCGAGCCTCAATGCCTCGCTGCATCTAAACATTTGATTTTTAATGGCAAACAATAACAAAATACGCATTGGAATCACCCAAGGCGACACCAACGGAATTGGCTATGAAGTGATTTTAAAAGCACTATCGGCCCCCGAAATTCTTGAGCTGTGCACACCCGTCATTTATGGCTCAAGCAAGACCTTGACCTATCATCGCAAGGCTCTCGAGATGCCTTCCTTCTCCATCAACAACACCTCAAGCGCCGACCACATCAAAGACCACATGCCCAATCTTGTGGAGGTGAACGACGAAGAAGTGACGGTGGAATTGGGCAAACCCGACAAAATGGCCGGGCGTGCCGCCTTTGTTGCACTTGAAGCCGCTGTCACCGACCTGAAAGATGGCAAAATCGATGTGCTGGTCACAGCTCCTATCAACAAAGACAACATTCAGAGCAACGAGTTTAACTTCCCGGGCCACACCGAGTATCTTGAGTCGAGCTTAGGCGATGGCAACAAAGCCCTCATGATTTTGTGCAACGACAAGTTGCGCGTGGCACTGGTGACCACCCACCTGCCCGTTGCCCAAATTGCAAGCGCCATCACTCAAGAAGCCATTTTGGAGAAACTGCGCATATTCAACGACTCGCTCAAGCGCGATTTCAACATTCAAGGGCCACGCATCGCCGTGCTCTCGCTCAACCCTCATGCCGGCGAGAATGGATTGCTGGGCAAGGAAGAAAAAGACATCATCGCCCCCGCCTTGCAGGAGGCCTACGACAAGGAGAAAATATTGTGTTTTGGCCCCTATGCTGCCGATGGCTTCTTTGGCAACGAGCAATATCGCCACTTTGATGGCGTGCTGGCCATGTATCACGACCAGGGGCTCGCACCCTTTAAAACCCTTGCCATGGAAGGTGGCGTGAACTTCACGGCAGGTCTGCCCATTGTGCGCACCAGCCCCGACCACGGCACCGGCTACGACATTGCGGGACAAAATGTGGCCAACGAGAGCTCGATGCGCTCGGCCATATATGCCGCCATCGACATCTACCGCAACCGCCGCAACCACGACGAGATATACCGCAACCCCTTGCGTAAGCAATACTTCGACCGCAGCAAAGACAATGTGGTGCTCGACCTCACCAAGGTCGACGACGACAAGTAACCTTCACCACATAGCCCATTTTGCCCGCGCCCGAATCACGACTCGACACGCATGGCGCAACAGGGGCTATGATAATTTAAAACAACACAACAATGAATTATGCTATCATTGCCGCCGGAGAAGGCTCGCGTCTTGCCCAAGAGGGCGTAGCTAAACCCAAGCCCCTTGTAGAACTGGGGGGCGAACCCATGATAAGGCGACTCATCAACATCTTCACCCGATGCCAAGCCCAAAGCATCAGCATCATTGTCAATGAGCACATGACCGAGGTGCGAGAATATCTCGACAACCTCACACTCGACATTCCGCTCAATGTGGTGGTCAAGACCACTCCCAGCTCGATGCACAGCTTTTGGGAATTGAGCAAGGTGATGCAACCGGGCAAGTTTTGCCTCACCACAGTCGACACTATTTTCAAAGAAAACGACTTTGCACGCTACATTGCAGCCTTTGAGGCCGACACCAAGCACGATGGCATGTGGGCAGTGACCCCCTATATCGAAGACGAGAAACCCCTCTATGTCGATGTTGAAGACGGCACCATGGCCATCAAGGCTTTTTGCGACAACCACTTTGAGGGCGCCCGCTACATTTCGGGGGGCATCTATGCCATGAGCCACAAGGCATTTCCGGTGCTCAACCACTGCATCGAAAATGGAGTGTTGCGCATGCGCAATTTTCAACGTGCCCTCATCGAAGCAGGCTTCAACCTGCAAGCCCACAGCTTCGACAAAATCGTCGACGTGGACCACGCCAGCGACATTGCCGTGGCACAACAATTTATTCAAGAATAGTCACACAATATCACATCACATCACACACATAAAATTATGGCAGAAATCAACATAGCTGGTATCATGCGTGCCGGAGCCTATTCGCCCAATCACATAGGCAACGATGCAGCCATCTTTAATGCCGCAGCCGAGCAGTTGCGCAAGCGTGGTTGCCAAGTCAACATTTATAGCGAGGAGCAATTCAATCGCGATGGTGTAGAAGAAAACGTGATTATGACCATGTGCCGAGAGAGCCGGTCGATTGAACACCTGCAACAGGAGGAAAACAAGGGAAAAATTGTGATTAACTCAGGCTATGGCATTGAAAACTGCACCCGCGAGCGCATGACTCGCATTTTGCAGGGCAATGGCATTCCCTACCCCGAAAGTCTCATCGTCAACACCGACGAGGCCATCAAGCCCATGCTCAAGAAAAGCGGCTTCAAGAGTTGCTGGATCAAGCGTGGCGATTTTCATGCTATGCACAAGGAAGATGTGTCCTACGTGCGCCACAGCGAAGAGGCACAAGAGGTGTTGCAAGAATATTTCCTGCGCGACATACGCCGAGCCGTGATCAACGTGCACCTCGATGGCGACCTCATCAAGTTTTATGGCGTGAACGGCACCCCGTTTTTCCATTGGTTCTACCCCTTCGACTCCGGCCACAGCAAATATGGCTGGGAGAAGGTGAATGGCAAGTCACAAGGCATCAAGTTCGACCTGGCACACCTCAAGAGCATCTGCAACCTGGCGGCAAGCGAACTCAACGTTGAGATATATGGTGGCGACTGCATTGTTTCGCCCGATGGCGACATCAAAATCATTGATTTCAACGACTGGCCCAGTTTTGCCCCCTGCCGTGCCGAGGCCGCTCCCCACATTGCCAAGCGCATCATGACCATAGTGAAAGAAGCACGCGAGAAGTAAAACACCTGCCACATCACTCACACACACCTGCAGTCTATGAATTTTCAACAACTCAAAACCGAGTATCGCAATTCACTCAAGTCGATGGACACCGAGGAACACATCGACCTTTTCTTTTATCGCCCACTGGGCTTTGTATGGGCCAAACTTTTTGCCAAGCTGGGCATTTCGCCCAATGCTGTGACCATTGCCTCCATTTTCTTGGGCGTGGCAGGCGGCCTGTTGCTCTATTATGGCGAGCCCCACATGGCGTGGCTCAACTGGATTGGCATGTTTCTCATAGTGTGGGCCAACACCTATGACAGTGCCGACGGACAACTGGCACGGCTCACCCACCAGTATTCGCGCCTTGGACGCATTCTCGACGGCATGAGTGGCGACTTGTGGTTTATCACCATTTATTTCACACTCGTGTATCGTGAATTTGCCTTTGGCGACCGCCTGCTGGGCGACTATTTCATGAGCGGGCAAGGCCATCAATGGCTATTGTGGGTGCTGGCATGGTCGGCAGGATTGCTACATGCCAAGCAAGCGGCATCGGCCGACTATTACCGGCAATTCCACCTCTTTTTCTTGAAAGGAAAAGAAGGCAGCGAGCTCGACAGCACCGAGGCTCTCGACCGCGAGAATGCCGCCCTCACATGGAGAAACAATTTTCTCAAGAAACTCACCATCACCGGCTATCGCAACTACACAGCCAATCAAGAAGTGCTCACCCCCAACTTGCAACGCCTGCGGCGAGGCCTGAAAGAGATTTTTGGAGAGCGAGAAATTTCACAATCGTTTCGCGACGCTTTCAGAGCCAAGTCGCTGCCCCTCATGAAATATACCAACATGCTCTCTTTCAACACGCGCATCATTGCCATGTTTATTGCCGTGCTCATTGGCACTCCATGGCTCTACTTTGCCTTCGAGCTGGTGGTGCTCAATGCCATGCTGGTGTATATGATAGTCACCCATGAGCGTCATTGCAAAGTGTTGCTTGCCGAGTTGCAAGAAGGTAAATATCAACATTAACTTTTTTTCACAATCTCATTATTTCACGACTAAATGATAAAAGGAATCATCTTTGACTATGGCGGCACCATCGACAGCCGAGGCACCCACTGGAGCTGGATAATTTGGGACGGATATTGCGAGGCCCATGTGAACATCACACTGGAGCAATTTCGCGAAGCCTATGTCTTTGCCGAGCGAGAGCTGGCACGAGTGCGCCACATCTATCCGCAAGACAACCTGCACGACATGTTGCTCAAGAAAATGGACATCGAGTTTTCACACCTCACCGACCTTGGGCTTATCGAAGCTCAAAAAGCCCCCGCACTTGCCCTGCAAGTGGCCGACTACTGCTACTGGCAAGCACGCGAGTGCATCGAGGAGGCTCGCCCCGTGCTCGACCGCTTGAGCCGCAAATATCCCCTCATGCTGGTGAGCAACTTCTATGGCAACATCGATGCCGTGTTGCGCGATTTTGAGATACGCGACTATTTTAAAGGCATTATCGAGAGTTCGGTTGTGGGCATCAGGAAACCCAACCCCACTCTGTTTAAGCTGGGCATCGATGCCCTTGAGCTCGAAGCCGACGAAGTGCTGGTGGTGGGCGACAGTCTCAAAAAAGACATCTTGCCTGCCGAGTCACTGGGTTGCGACACCCGCTGGATCAAGTCGAGTGGCTGGACCGACGAAGAAGACGCCATCTACCGCCCCGACATCATTCAAAGTCTCACCGACCTGCTCCAAGAGTTTTAACCCCCAAATATTATAATTTCCCCCGTAGAGACGATGCATGGCATCGTCTTTGCTTTACCACACCTGTGGGTATTGCCGTTTTTGGCAGCGAAGAAGACGATGCATGCATCAAGCATTTAGAACACTAATGGAAGTGTCGTGAGCACCACACTAACTACTGCACAAAAAAATCCCACGAATTGCAGGTATTAAGGAAAATTCTTAAAAATCCGTGCAATCCGTGGGAGGATATTATCCTAAAAGATTAGGAGAGGGTGAAGTATTATTCAGTCACCATAATCTTCTTGGTCTTGCCATTGGAGAGGCGCACGATGTTGATACCCTTTTGAGGGGCGCTCAACTGCTGACCGGTGATGCTGTAAACAGCCACCACCTCGGCATCGGCATCGCTCACTTCAACATTCTCAACAGCGCTGGCACCTTCAACCTTGGCCATCTCGCAGTTGTCGAGGGCCATTTTCTTTACATTGACATTGGCACCCGTCACTTTGGGAGCAACAAAAGCAATCACGTTCATCTTGTCTACATCGGGAACGTGCTTTCTGGGAGAGCGACCAGTGTAGCTTGCAGGAACTTGATAGGAATAGGAGGCAGTGAAGTTGTCGCCATTCCAAGTGATGTCGTCGCCCTTGGCAGAAGTAAACACATGACGAAGCACGTTGTTGTGAGCCTTTTTACTTCGTGGTGCGCTGGCTTGATAATCCATCACGCCACTCTCGGTGAGATAAACATAAAGGCCATAACCATCGAGAAACGATGCTGCATTTTTCACACCCTCGCCATCAACTTTCACATTGATTTTTTTGGTTGAGGGGTCGTAGACGGATTTCACTGTGATAGTAGTGAAAGCAGGCATTTGAGTGGCAGGCACCACATATTTTTGGTTGTAGCTTGCAGGAGTGCCCCAGATAAAGTAGATATAGGACTTATCTGAAGCATTATTAGCCTTCAACGCTGCAGCCAACTCGGCATTGTAAACACGATTGAAACTTGCACTGGGGAAGCCTTGGCATATACCATAACCCGCAATTGTGGTTCCCTGTGCAGTGCTCATGGGATCTTTTCTACCCATATCGACATGAATCGACACCCAAGCCACATCGCCACGCAATTTGTCAATGTCTTCAAGGAACTTGTCACCTTGAGGACAGTTGGGGCAATCAACACTGGTGTAGTGTTCCAAGAGCACTTTTTGGCGAGGCTTAGTATCTTTAAACACTTTGATTTTGGCAGTAACTTTATCGTCATTGAGATTCTCGGTGGGAGCTACACCATTCACCTTGGCGAGTTGCACAGTAACGGTGTGCTCGGCAATAGAGGCATCGGCAGGCACAGTGAACTTACCTTCAACCGTGGTTTCGCTATTATCGGCCAAGGCAACTTTGCTCTTCACAGTGTTCACGACCTTGTCGTCAAACATCACATTGAGTTCATAGTTTTTGGCTGTTTCGGTTCCGTTTTCACGCACATTCACAGCAAATGCCATATCTTTTCCTTGTACGCCATAGTCCTTGATGTCGAAATCACTGAGTTGCAAGTCTTGCTTGGGCAAGTTGTCAAACTCCACAATGGCTTGCACGCTCAAGTCGCCAACAAGCTTACCGCCTTTATAAGAAACAGTGATCCATTGTTTTCTACCACCATTGGGTGCTGCATAAATCATGAATCCATTTTCATGAGGCATGTCGGCATTGGCAATCGACAAGCTACCGGCGTTTCCTGTGCTTGTGCCCTCAAAACCAATGATGAGCGAAGATGAAGCATCGGCAATCGTGTAGGGCTTGTCAAACATCACCGTGTTCCAGCCCACTTGGCACTTGCCTGTCACAGCTTTTTCAACAACATTGCGGGGAGTTTGGGCAGGTTTTTGCACAAACACTTTGGTCACTTTCTCGGCAGCAGCCATAGCATAGCGAATGCCCACAATTCGGCCTCCCACATAGCGAGAAACAATTTTGGTGGGAATTTCGGCTCCAAAAGGAGCTGTCATATTTTGTCCAAAATCAAGACCCTTGCCTTTGGCCGCACGCTCGTCGGTGGTATAGAGGCCCATAAGGCGCTGATTGAGGCCCAATTCGGCTTTTTGTGCAGGAGCCATGTGTTGCATAACAACAGGTTGTGCCTTTTCAAGGGTGAAAAAAGCACGCTGATTTTGAGCCATGGCACTCACACAAAGGGCCAATGACACTGCAAATAGTACAATTTTTTTCATCGTGTATTGTTTTTAAATTTTAGTTAGTGAACATGTGAACCTTTTTCTTAATCAAGCCACATGTGGTTGCAAAATTATAAATTATTCAAAACAATAACAACAATTTCAAGCAAAAAAAATTGCAGATTTACAAGATAATGAATCACAGATGTAGGATTGCGCAATGCGCGTCTGAACTTCCGTCAGCAAGAAGAAAATCATATCATGGAGAATATCCTCTATAACGAACTAACGGCTCGTGGTTTCAGTGTAGATGTAGGTGTTGTAGAAACTACGATTACTAATGCTGCCTGCAATCGACATCAATCAGATGAAGCAAGACCTACCGCCAATGAGATGGATAGCTTTTTCTTTTCTGTGACATCCATGGGCCTAAAAGGGAAGTGAAGAGGAAGTGAGGGGGGCAATCTCTATCGTCCCCTTCACTTCCCTTTCACCTCCCCTTCCCTCCCCCGCAATTCCCTTTGTTAAATTCGTTAAATTCGTTAAATTCGTTGATTATCTTCCTTAAAAATTCTGTGATTTCTGTGGGACTAAAAGAAGCAAAGAGCCTTGCACGGGTTGCACCATGCAAGGCTCTTTTTGAAATAAAGATGGTTGTGTATCTATTAAGGAAAAAGATTATTCCGCATTAATCAAGCTCTTCGTCGGCTTCATAGCCACCCATTTCGCGAATGGCATTTTTGAGCATAGTGTATTGCTGATAGAGGTTGTTCACAGGCTCTTCACCTTGAGTGTAGTCGTGCATAGGGCTCTTGAGGAAGAAGCTCAAGAAACGTTGCGTGCCATAGCGGCCGGCACGGGCTGCGAGGTCGCTGAGCAAGGTGAGGTCGAGCAACAGGGGAGCCGCCAAGATTGAATCGCGGCACAAGAAGTTGATTTTGATTTGCATGGGATAGCCCATCCAGCCAAAAATGTCGATGTTGTCCCAGCCCTCTTTGTTGTCGTTGCGAGGTGGATAGTAGTTGATGCGCACCTTGTGATAGTAGTCGGTGTAGAGGTCGGGTTGCTCGTCGGCCTTGAGAATAGTTTCGAGAGTAGAGAGTTTCGACACCTCTTTGGTGCGGAAGTTGGCAGGCTCATCAAGCACGAGGCCATCGCGGTTGCCCAAAATGTTGGTTGAGAACCAGCCATCAAGCCCCAGGCAACGAGTGCCAATGATGGGGGCAAAACCCGATTTCACGAGAGTTTGGCCGGTCTTGAAGTCTTTACCCGAAATGGGCATCTTGGTTTGCTCGGCCAGTTGCCACATGGCAGGAATGTCGACTGTGGTGTTGGGGGCACCCATGATGAAGGGGCAACCCTCGGTGAGAGCAGCATAGGCATAGCACATAGAGGGAGCGATTTGCTCTTTCACGTCGTCTTTCATGGCTTGCTCAAGAGCTGCGATAGTGCCGTGATATTGCATGTTGGGTTCTACATAAATCTCGGTAGAGGCAGCCCAAATCACAACCACACGGTTGCAATCGTTTTTGGCCTTGAAGTCGCGAATGTCTTGGCGCACTTGCTCCATCATGTCCCAGCGATTTTTGCACTGCTTCACGTTGTCGCCATCAAGACGCTTGGCATAGTTCTTGTCGAAGGCGGCCTTCATGGGCACAATCTTTTCAAGCTCATCTTTCACAGGATTAATATCCTTTTCTTTGAGCACTTCGCAATACATAGCCGATTGATAGGCATTTTGTGGATAAACGTCCCATGTACCAAACACGATGTCGTTGAGGTCGGCAAGTGGAACAATGTCTTTATAGTGAAGATATTTCTTGTCGGTACCCTTGCCAATGCGAATCTTGTCGTATTGTGTCATCGAGCCCACAGGCTTAGCCAAGCCCTTGCGTGCCATCAAAACACCTGTCATGAATGTGGTTGCAACAGCACCACAGCCCACTACCATAATACCAAGCTTTCCATCAGCTGGTTTTACTTTTGAATTTGCCATAATAAAAAATAAATCTTTAATTTATTGTATTAATCTTTGTAATGTCGTTGGTTTATTTTTCACTCCATTAAGTAAAAATTGTTTCAAATTTAGTTCCTTTTTTTGAACTAAAAAACTTTTTCAAGAATTATTTGGTTAACACTCCTTACTTTTCTTTATTTTTAGTTAAAGTATTTAAATATGATAGGTTTTCGACCATTCAAAAATTAATAAACACTAATTACTCCTCAATAAAACAGCATAAAAACTGGAACAACAGGCAACAAAAACGTCTCAAGCCAAGCCTCAAGAACATTTTTTCACACCCCCAATCTCTTCCTCTACACATCTGCTAAGTTGCAGAAGTTGCCCAGAAGTTGCCATCAAAAACAATGTCGTAAGTTCAATTAAGAAATGCAACTTTTGGCAATAAACAAAAGGAGCGAAAAA
>CAMYCE010000086.1 GCA_947254205.1 uncultured Prevotellaceae bacterium | reverse complement strand
TTACTCAAAATAATTTGACAAAAACAAAGAAACCTAATGACCGATTTGGGATAAAGCGGGTGTGTCATTTTTTTTTGACACACCCGCCTTAATCATGTGTGAGAGGCACTATCTTGCAATTTTGGCAATATAGTTTTTGCCAGCCTTGTCTTGTGCAATGGCCACATAGGTGGTGCCACCATTGGCGCCATTCTTATAGTCACACACCACCCATTTTTTCTCGGTCATGGCTGCAACTTGTGCCACGGTGATTATATTTTTCTCGTTGTTGTCGAGCGTGTTCACGCCAATTTGCTTTGTTCAAGAGTTGAAAATAGCTTAAATTTGCCATAACAATGAATTTAAAAATCACAGCTCCCTCGCGACTTGTCGGTTCTATTGAATTGCCGGCCTCTAAAAGTCTTAGCAACAGGTTGCTCATGGCACAGGCTTTGAGTGAGCAACCATTTCAAGTTTATAATCTTGCCCAATGCGACGATGTGCAGGCCATGCAACATGCCTTGCAGAGCGATAGTGGCACAATTGATGTGGGGGCAGCCGGCACGGCAATGCGGTTGCTCACTGCTTTTTTCTCGTTGCAAGAGGGACGCACCGTGGTGCTCGATGGCTGTGAGCGCATGCGATGCCGGCCCATTGACATTTTGGTCGATGCTCTGCGTGCTTTGGGTGCCAACATTCAATATTGCCATCGCGACGGATTTCCACCCCTGCAAATCACAGGGACAAAACTGCAAGGACAAGAACTCTCGATGCAAGGCAATGTGAGCTCACAATTCATCTCGGCCATTTTGCTCATTGCCCCCATTGTGGGTGGCATCACTCTGCATCTTGTGGGCGAAATTGCTTCACGCCCTTATATCGACATGACTGTGCAACTCATGGTCGACTTGGGGGTTGATGCTCACTGGAGCGACGAGTGCACCATTCATGTGCCGGCTGGGCAATATCGAGGCTATAGCTATGTGGTTGAGGCCGACTGGAGTGCTGCAAGTTACTGGATTGCCTTGCAAGCCCTGTTGCCCTCGTCGAGCATCAGCCTGCGAGGGTTGCGACCACACAGCCTGCAAGGCGATAGCAACATGCTTGATTTTGTGGCACCATTGGGCGTTAAAGCCAAGTGGCAGGGCGAGGACCTTGGCTTGAGCACGAAGCCTGCTTGTTGCTGTTGCTCGACGTTTGCCGACCTCAAGTGCAATCCCGACCTTGCTCAAACTCTTGTTGTGCTCATGTGCCTCATGGAGAGGCCTTTCAGGTTCACGGGCTTGCAATCGTTGCGCATCAAGGAAACCGACAGGCTTGAGGCCCTGCGCCTTGAATTGGCCAAGTTGGGCTACTTGGTGAAAATAGAGGGTGACGACGCTATGAGCTGGCACTTTGAGAAGACACAGCCACAGCGTGCACCCCTTATCAACACCCATGGCGACCACCGCATGGCTATGGCCATGGCCATGGCAGCAGTGCGATTTCCACAGCTCACAATCGCCAATGCCGAGGTGGTGAGCAAGTCCTATCCTCAATATTGGCAACACTTGCAAAGTGTGGGCTTCACACTGCAAGAGTGCTGAATTGTGACCGACGTGTAGTGGCTTGCATGTTGCTCGTTGACAAGAAAAAGTGTAAATTTGTGGGGTAAAACCTAATGATCAATTGGGATTAAACTATTATTTAGAAAATGAAACCAGCATTCATTATATTTTGCCTCATGGTGGTAGTGGGCTTGATTCTCTACCTCATCGACTTGCGTGGTCGCAAGGGTGGTGACGGCGAGTCGCAACCCTCTCAACCCAATGAGCCAGTGCAACCGGCGTGTGTCGACGAAAGTTGCTCGTTGCATGGCATGTGCCCCAGCGACATGTTGCTTGAGAGCATGGCAAGTGAAGAAATCGTGTATTACGACGACGAGGAACTCGACACGTTTAAGGGTCGCCCTGCCACGGGCTACACAAGCGACGAGGAAGAGCTATGGCGCGATGTGATCTACACACTTGCCGGGAGCGACTTGCTGGGGTGGGAACAAAGTGTGAAAAAGCGTGGTCTTGTGATGCCTGCCTCAATTCACGACGAGTTTATCATGCTCTATGGCGAGGTGCTTGCCCAAGGCACTCGATAGCACAACCCTTTATCATGCAATAAAACAACCTTTTTGCTCGTTTATCTTTTATATCATCTCATGAAGAATTGGAGCCGTTATATGCCCTTGGCCATCTTGGTGGCAATAGTTGTTGTTCTGTGTGCTTGTAGTGCAAAGAAGAACACAGCCGGTTCACGCTTTTGGCAAGCCTTCACCACGCGCTACAATGTGTATTACAATGGCATAACGCACTATAACGAGCAAATCAAGGCTCTTGAAAACGACTACGAAGACGATTATTCACAGCGTCTTTTCATTCACCCTGCCGAGGCCTATAGCAACCCCAAGGCTCCACAGCCTTCAACCAATTTTAGCCGCACCATCGAGAAAATGCAAAAGGCCATTTCGCTCCATTCTATCAAGAAAAAGCCCAAGAAAAAAGCAGGCAAGGGCAACGATGCAAAATACAAGGAGTGGCTCAAGCGCGATGAGTATAACCCTTTTATTCACAACGCGTGGTACACGCTGGGGCGTGCCGAGTATATGAAGGGCGACTTCTTGGCTTCGGCTGCTACTTTTCACTACATAGCCCGCCATTTTACATGGAAGCCCGAGCTTGTCACCGAGTCGCAGGTGTGGGAGGTGTTGAGCTATTGTGCACTGGGCTGGACCACCGAGGCCGACAATGTGCTCACCCACATTCATCTCGACAAAATCACCAACAAGCAGGTGCTTGCACTGGCCAATTTGGCCTATGCCAACTATTATATCAAGGATAAGAAAAGCAGTCGCGCCATTCCCTTTTTAGAGGTTGCCATCAAAGGCTTTAAAGGGGGCGAAAAGGTGCGTCTCAACTTCTTGCTGGGACAGCTCTATGAAGAAAATGGACAACGGGAGCAGGCCTATCAAGCCTATAAGCGTGCCGGCAGTTATAGTGGCTCAACCTATCGCACCAAGTTTAATGCCCGCATCAAGCAAAGTGCTGTGTTTCAAGGTAGCAACGTGAAGAGCGAGGTGAGTGCTCTCAAGCGACTGACCCGCTATGACCGCAATAAAGATTATCTCGACCAAATTTATTATGCGATAGGCAACATCTATTTGGCCCATCACGACTCCACCCAAGCCATCAAAAACTATGTGACGGCCGCCAAAAAGAGCACACGCAATGGCATCGACAAGGCCATCAGTCAGCTCAAGTTGGGAGGCATCTATTTCAATCGTCACCAATACGACCTCGCCCAGCCTTGCTACTCCGAGGCTGTGCCCTTGCTGGCCGAGGATTATCCCAACTACAAGAATATCAAAAAGCGCAGTGACGTGCTCGACGAACTCGCAGTGTATGCTCAAAATGTGACCCTGCAAGACTCGCTCTTGCGCCTGTCACGGCTCACCCTCGATGAGCAAAAAAAGGTGATTAAGAAGATTATCGACGAGCTCAAGAAAAAAGAAAAGGAAGAGGCCGAGAATGCCAAGCGCGAGGAATATCTTGCCCAGCAAAATGCCATGGGCAACCAATTGGGAGGCAACAAAAACAATGCGCCAGCCTCCTATGCCATCAACAACGACAAGTCGTGGTATTTCTACAACACTGCTACCAAAAATGCAGGAAAAACCGCCTTCCAGCAACAATGGGGCAATCGCAAACTTGAAGACAACTGGCGACGTCGCAACAAGCGCACCTTCTCGCTCGATGGCACTCCCTCCGATGAGGCAACTGCCCTCACCGACACCACGGGCATGAAAGCCCCGGGCGACACCACCAAGCAAGACAAGCAGGCGCTCAAGCGATCGGAAGACCCACACTTTGAGGAATATTACCTCAAGCAAATTCCTAAGACTCCCGAAGAAATTCAAACTGCCCACGATGTGATTCAAGAAGGGCTCTACAACATGGGGCTCATATTGAAAGACAAGTTGGAAGACTACACGGCTGCCGAGTTCCAGTTCAATGAGCTGTTGCGTCGCTACCCCGACAATATTTATCGACTTGATAGCTACTACAATCTCTATCTCATGTGCATGCGTGCCGGCAAATCGTTGCAGGCCGAAGACTATCGCCAGCTCATTCTCTCGCAATTTGCCGACTCAAAATATGGCATGGCGATGAAAGACCCCAACTATCTCGACAATCTCAAAAACATGGCACAGGTGCAAGAAGACCTCTATGCACAAGCCTATCAAAACTACTTGAGCAACAACAATCAAGCCGTGCATGATGCCTATGCCCACATGATGCGCACCTATCCCTTGTCGAAGCTCATGCCCAAGTTCATGTTTATCGATGCGCTTGCCTATGTCACGGGGCGCAACTACGAGAAGTTCAAGTCTACCATCAAAGAGATGCTGGAACGTTATCCCGAAACCGACCTCACACCCACAGCCTCGGCAATGGTGAAACAAATCAACCAAGGGCGCAAACTCAATGGTGGTGGCAGCAACGCGCGTGGCATGATGTGGACTGCCACACGACTGGGTGGTGACAGCACAGCCGTGAACGACAGCACCAAGCTCACTCCCTTTAAGGAGGGCATCGACAAGCCACAGGTGTTTGTGCTGGTGTTCAATGTCGACACGGTCAATGCCAACCTGTTGCTCTATGAGGTGGCTCGCCACAACTTCAACTCGTTTGCCGTGCGCGACTACGACCTTGAGCCCATGACCTTTGGCTCAATGGGCCTGCTTGTTGTGAAAGGTTTCCCCAACTATCGCGAGTTGTTGCACTACCGCACGGTGTTTGATGGCGATAAAAACATGACGCTTGCCCCCTACACCCACCAAGTGCTCATCAGCGAAGAAAACTTTAACTTGTTGCTCACCGAGGGACGCTCGTTTGAAGACTACTTCCGCTATCTTGAGGAGCAAAACGTGAAGACGGTAGAGGGCAAAGTGCCCGAAACGGCAACCGATGACAGCACGGTTGAGCAACCAACTGCTAAGCCCTACCAAAAGAACAAGAGTGTGCGCGCCGGCAAGCCCACGGGCAAAAAACAACACAAACTCTCCGACCTCGAAAAGGCACAAATGGAGGCACAAGCCATGGAGTTGCAACGCCAGCTCGAAGCCCGGCAAAAGGCTCGTGAGGATTCTATCAAAAATGCCCTCACCCCCACCGTAGTGCCCGAAAACCCCGATTTAGTTGTCGATGATGGCACGTTGTCGGCCCCCGAAGTGCAAAAGCCCACCCCCAAGCCCACTCGTGAAGAGGTGAAGCCTCAGGCGCAAGCGCAGCCCAATGGCGAAGCTACCCATGTGCAACCCACAGAGCCCATTCAAGACGAGAAGGCCCGCCGTCGTGCCGAAAAACAGCAAAAACAAGCCGAAGCCAAGGCTTTGAAAGAAAAAGAGAAACAACTCAAGGCTCAGCAAAAAGCGCAAGACGATTCTATCAAAAATGTGGCTAAGCTACAAGAGGATTCAATCAAGAGTGAACAAAAAGCACGCATTCAGGCACAAAAGCAGGCCGAGAAAGACAAAGTGGCACTTGCCAAGCAAAAGGCCAAGGAGCGCAAAGATAAAATCAAGGCTCGCCAAGAGGCTCAAAAGCAAAAGGCCAAGGAACGCAAGGAGCGTGAAAAGCAACGCGAAAAAGAGCGCAAAGAGCGACTCAAGCTCAAGGAGCAACAACGCAAAGAAAAGCTCAAGGCTGCCGAAGAAAAACGCAAAGCCAAGGAGCGAGATGCCAAGTTGCGCGAGCAAGAGCGCAAAATGGCACGATAAAAGGCAATCGTTGTTGCCATGCACCCCGCCATGTGGCGGTGTGGCACAATCGTTGCAGTATAACCAATTATATCAACGTTTAATTTTTAATTAAGAAAGGAAATAAGATTATGATTAAGATGTATGTCATGAAAACTTGCCCCCATTGCGAATATGTGGAGAAGCAAGTGGTGGGCGACGACCGTTTTCAAGTGATTGATATAGGTGAGCACGTGAGAAATCTCAAGCAATTCATCACTTTGCGCGAGAGCAATCCTGCCTTCGACGAGGCCAAGCGTGTGGGCGATTTGGGCATTCCCTGCTATGTGCGAGAAGATGGCTCTGTGACCCTTGAGTCGGTAGACGTGGGCTTGCAACCCATGCCCGATGGCCCTGCCTGCAGCCTCGACAACCCAGGCCATTGCTAAATGCCCCCTATTCCAGAAGCCAATTCCCATAATGCCCATAATTTCATTACGTATAATTATGGGCATTAGCTTCCTTGTATTTTAAATAGCGCATTTATCCCAAATCGGTCGTTAGAATTAAATATTTCGTGGTTGACCTTGTAAGGAATTGGAAATTAGACTATTGCAACAGTGAATTTCTAATGACCGCCATTAGAAAATTGAAGATTTAAATATCTTGAAATCAAGATATTATAGGTCTGACCACGAGACTTCCCTTTCCTAATGACCGTTTTGGGTTTATCGGGGGAGGTAGAGGTTGACATATTGATAGTAGGCTTGAGCTTTGCGTGTGAGGTCGGGACGTGGGGTGGCAAGCGGAGTCTCGACGGCGGTACCATCGGCGGCATAGGTCACTTTGAATTGCTGCACTTTGCGCACCGGCGAGAGCACAGTGAGCACGCCCTGTTCCAAGTAGCCGAGGTCTTGATAGGTGGCCATGAAGGCACGGGGCTTATAGTCGGGAGCAAAGATGTTGCGCCCTGCACATTGCACCTTGGCATTCATGCCCAGCATGGGGAGCAAGGTGGGTAGCACGTCGATTTGTGAGCACAAAGTTTTCACGGCTTGTGGCTTCACCAGCATGGGAGCATAAATCAAGCACGGAATGTGATAGCTCTCGATGGGCAACGAGGTTTTGCCTGCACTTGAGGCGCAGTGGTCGGCAATGACGATGAACACAGTGTTGGCAAACCATGGCTTGCTCTGGGCATCGCGCAGGAATTTGCCAATGGCATAGTCGGTGTATTTCACAGCGGCATCGCGCGTGTTGGGGTCGCCATCAACCTTGATGAAGCCTTGTGGATAGGTAAACGGACGGTGGTTGCTGGTGGTCATGATTTGGGCAAAGAATGGTCGCCCCGTTTGGGCATTGGCATCAAAAACTTTGAGACTCTTGTCAAACATGTCGCCATCGCACACTCCCCAGATATTGGCAAATGTGATTTCGTTGGGGGCAAAGTCGGCACGGTCAATCACCTCATAGCCATTATGTGAGAAATAGTCGCCCATGTTGTCAAAATAGCTGTGTCCGCCATAAAGATATTGCACCGTGTAGCCTTGTTTCTTCAAGGTGGCACCTATCGAGAGACTGCCCATGCGGTTGTTTTTTTGCTTCACAATGCTCTCACCAGCATTGGGCGGAATGCACAGCGACAAGGCTTCAAGGCCACGCACCGTGCGGTTGCCATTGGCATAGAGGCTGTCGAGCACCAAGCACTGGGGCACCAGTGCATCAAGGCAGGGGGTGACACCACGATCGCAACCATAGCGAGCCATGAAATCGGCACTCAGGCTCTCAACCGTGATGAGCACAATGTTGCAAGGCTTGGTTGTGCTTGCTGTGCCAGTAGCCAGCATTTTGTTGCCTTGCTCATTGAGCCCTGCCAACTCGCGATATTGCCTTTTGCACTCGCCCTCGGGCATCATGAGATAGAAACGGTCATATTCCAGCCTGTTGTTTTTGAAGGCAATGATAAAGTCGCAAGCTCCATTCTGCTCAAGTTGTGTGACATAGGCATTTTCACTCTCAAGGCTGTGGGTGAACCACACCAGCCCAAAGCCAGCCCCACACAAGGCTGCCCATGCCACAAGTTGCACCACAAGCGAGCGCATCGTGAACAGCTTGCCACTCTTGAACCTATAGCGACGCGACTGCCACCACAACAAAGCCACCGAGAGCAACACAATGATGATCGAGAGCGGCACAATGGCATAGGACTCCATGATGTTGCCAATCACCTCGGTGGTGTAGACGAGGTAGTCGACTGCAATGAAGTTGTAGCGCACGCCAAATTCTTGCCAAAAGAAGACCTCACCCACCGACACAAAAAATGTGAGCAACACATAGGTGAACCATGCCACATAGAGCGACACCCGTCGCCACCCCTTGCGCAGGCGTGGCACCAAGAGGCGCACCGTGAAGCTCAGCAACTTCCAGCCCAGCAAAATGTGGGCCACAAGTGGAGCGCCGCCACCATATTCATGAAAAATAGAGCCTTGCCACCAGCTATAGGCAAACGCCACGACAAGTCCCAGCTCAATGGCCCACCCCACTCGTGGAGCATACTTGCCATCGTGCAAGGTGCTGTAGAGCAGAGCCAGTGGAATGGAGAGCAACAATCCCATGCCCAAGTCGCCTATCTGGCCCACAATCAGGAACCGCAACACGTCGGTCGATCCCAGCGAGAGCTCAGTGGGAGCGGTGAACATGAACACCACGCGCAACACGATGCCCACATTGAGATAAAGGGCCAAAAATTTCGCAAAAATAAGAAAAATGGGGTTTTTGTGAGTCAATTCACGATGTTGAGGTATTGATTGAAATAGCTTCATGTTGAGGTGTAATAATTAATGTGTTTTTGAGGCTTGAGACCTAAAATGCCACTAAATAACTGTTACAAAATTATTTTTTTAGTTGCATCTGCACAACTTCATCTGCCATTTATATCTTTATTGACAATCAAAAATGAAGATATTTTTGATATTTTAAGTCGTGAAACCTCTTTTTTCTATTCAAAAAAGCGTATCTTTGCTTTATAACTAACATTCACAATCACAATTAATTTCTACACACACAATGAAAGAATTAAAGGGAACCAAGACTGAGAAAAATCTCATGGAAGCGTTTGCAGGCGAGAGCATGGCACGCAACAAGTATTCCTATTTTGCAAGTAAGGCCAAAAAAGACGGCTATGAGCAAATTGCAGCCATCTTTGAAGAAACAGCTCAAAATGAGAAAGAACATGCCAAAATGTGGTTTAAGTATCTTGAAGGTGGTGCAGTGAAAGACACTATGGCCAACCTCAAGTCGGCTGCCGAAGGCGAAAACTATGAATGGACCGACATGTATGACCGCATGGCTCGTGAGGCCGAAGAAGAAGGCTTCACCGAGATTGCTGCCAAAATGCGTGGTGTGCTTGCTATCGAAAAGCATCACGAAGAGCGTTACCGCAAGTTGTTGAAGAACATTGAAGACAGCATCGTGTTCTCGCGCGATGGCGATGCCATTTGGGTGTGCCGCAACTGTGGTCACATCGTGATTGGTCCCAAGGCACCCAAGGTGTGCCCCGTGTGCAATCACCCTCAAAGCTACTTTGAGTTGCGCGCCAACAACTACTAAAAAAAATCAAGTATTCCACATCACCAGCGAGGGAATTGTGACCGCAAGGCACGGCTCCCTCGTTTTTCGGGGTCAGTCGTAAAACCCAGTTGCAAGCTCTCCCTCTCATGCACATAATTCCATA
>CAMYCE010000085.1 GCA_947254205.1 uncultured Prevotellaceae bacterium | reverse complement strand
GCGATGGCGGACTGGTGGAACACTCGCTCAACACCTGCCGTGCAGGCCTCATGTTGCGCGAGAAAATGATTGAAATGCGCCCCGACTTGGAGGTGCATTTGCCCCAAGACAGCGTGATAGTGGCCACCTTGTTGCACGACGTGTGCAAGGCCGATATTTACAAGAAAACCGTGCGCAAGCAAAAAGACCGTGTGGGCGTGTGGCAAGAACAGGAAATCTACACGGTCGACTATGGCAATTTCCCCATGGGACATGGCGAGAAGAGTGCCATAGTGGTATTGCGCAGTGGTTTTGACATTCACGACGACGAGATGCTTGCCATTCGCTGGCACATGACAGCCTGGGACTTGGCATTTCAAAATGCCGAAGCTCGAAACAACATCAACACTGCCCGCAACAAGCACCCCTTGTGCTCGCTGGTGAACCTTGCCGATGGCATTGCCGCCAACCTGCTTGAATGGGGCTGGGTGGAGCATGCCGACTTGTAATTGCATAGCACGACTGATGAAAAGAAAATTAAGACTATGGGGGCTGTGTGTCGTGCTCACGTGCATGGCCATGGCTGTGCAGGGTGGCATCAATGCCGACAGTGCACGATGTGCACTCGATCGCTTTGCTGGCGATAGCACACTGCGCCATGCCTCGCTCACGGTGGCAGTGTCGCACATTGCCACTGGCAAGGTGGTGGCAAGCCACAACATCGACCTCGCGTGCATCACGGCCTCGACCATGAAGACGGTGACCGGTGCCACGGCATTGCGCCTGCTGGGCCCCGACTATGTGTTTAAAACCCATGTGAAACTTGTGGGCGAGACAAAAGGCTCGAAGTTTAAAGGGCAAGTGGTGGTGCAGGGCAGTGGCGACCCCACACTGGGTTCGGCCTATTTCGACTCCAATACCAATCTTGTGCAAGAGGTGTTGCTTGCCTTGCAGGCTCGTGGCATCAAGAAAATAGAGGGTGAAATTGTTGTCGACAGTTCGCTCATTCCCTTTCCGCCCTACAACAGCTGGTGGGGAGTCGATGACCTGGCATGGAACTATGGCATGGGCATTCACGGGCTCAATTATCACGACAACAGGGTGAAACTTTCTTTTGATGTGCCCATGGCAGGGCAGGTGAGCCATGTGTGCTTCACTCCACCAGTGCCCGGGTTGGGCTATGTCAATCGTCTCGACACGGTGAATCATGACAATGTAGACCTCTATCTCGAATATGGCACTCCGGCTGTTGTGCTGGCAGGCTCGGCCAAAGTGGGAGAGCACTATGGCATGACCATTGCCAACCCCTTGCCCCAATCTATGCTTGCCGATAGCTTGGCTCGCACCTTGCAGGCACATGACGTGAAATTGAAAATCAAGCCTCAAGTGTTGGGTAAACTCCAACAAGTTGATACAATATTACTTGTTGAGCACCATTCGCCCCCACTCCAAGAAATCATAGCCTCGTTGCTCGATCGCAGCGACAACATGTTCACCGAAGGGCTATTGAGAGCAATAGCTCACCAGCAGGGGCGTCGGGCAACCGCATCGCAGGGCGTGGCAGTTGTCGACAGCCTGTGGCGAGCATCGGGACTCGACACTTCACCCCTGTTTCAGCGCGATGGCAGTGGACTTGCCCGTGCCAATAAATGCTCGGCTCGTTTTTTGGTAGAGATGCTCAACTACATGGCCTCACACCCTTGCGAGGGCACAACCTTGTCGCAGCTCATGCCCACAGCAGGACGGCGCATTGGTCCGCTACTTGAAAATCACGGCATGGAGCGCGATTTGGTGGTGAAGTCGGGGAGCATGACAGGAGTGCAGTGCTTTGTGGGCTACTATCCTGCCCGGTTGCCTCAATACTCGTGGGCTGTGCTTATCAACGACTGGAATGGCAGTCGAACTCACTTGAAAGACCTCATCTCAACCTTGCTCATCGAATTGTTTGGGTCACAAAAAAGTGCCCAAAACTCGTTGTAGTTATAAAAAATGCAAAAAATAGAGGTGCTTTTGAAGTGCAAATAAAATTATTTCTTATGTTTGCGTTGCTATATTAATGGCACAAAAAGATAAATTCATCAATTCCAATCGTTATGGATGCGTTTTTTGTTAAATTGTTGTCGCGAGTTTATGAGTTGGAGGGATTGCTTCTCGTTGTTGAAAAGCACGACCAAGAAACTCCCGCTCATGTGCTCGACATGGTGAAGGAGAAAGCGGCTATCATCAATGAAATGGCGCAACAACTTGCCTTGCCGGCCCAAGTCGATCAAGCTATCAATGCCTTGCATGTGGCAGCACAGCAAGCCGAGCAGGAAGTTGAACAAGCCACTGATGAGCCAGCAGAGCCCTCGATGGGCTTGCCTGCCGACGACTATAATGCCGACGAAACATGGCAGCACGACAATGGCGAGGAATTTAACGAAATGTTTGCTTCGGGCTATGTGGAGCCTGCACCGGTGGAGGCTTCCTCTCGTGTCGAGAGCAGTGGTGCCCCCATGCGAGTAGAAGAGAAGTTGCAGCGCGACATGTTCAAAAACATGCGCAAAGCATTGTCGCTCAACGACCGCTTTAGATTTCGTCGCGAGCTTTTTGGCAATAGCGACCTTGAAATGAATGATGCGCTCGACATGATCGACTCGATGAAGAGCTATGACGAGGCCACCGATTATTTCTTTGGAGATTTGGGGTGGGATAAAGATAACGAAGAGGTCATGGCATTCATGGAGATTGTGCAACGGCATTTCATGTAAAAAAAAACGACAATTAATTGAGTTGAAACAACGATGGCAGGAAAGCTATATATAGTGCCAACCCCAGTGGGCAATCTCGACGACATGACACCACGCGCAGTGAGTGTCTTGAAGCAGGTGCAACTTGTGCTCGCCGAAGACACACGCACCAGTGGCATCTTGATGAAGCACTTCAATATTGCCACTCCCATGCGCAGCCATCACAAGTTTAATGAGCATGAAACCCTCCCCAACTTGGTTGAGCAACTGCAAGCCGGCATGGTGATGGCATTGATTACCGATGCCGGCACTCCGGGCATTTCCGACCCGGGATTTTTGCTGGTGCGAGAATGTCGTCGT
Source organism: uncultured Prevotellaceae bacterium (assembly GCA_947254205.1). GTDB lineage: Bacteria > Bacteroidota > Bacteroidia > Bacteroidales > Muribaculaceae > Sodaliphilus. The sequence goes on along the minus strand of CAMYCE010000085.1, from coordinate 6,426 downwards.
CACCAAATTGAAGTTGAGACCTTGCCGGGGGCAACAGCGTTTGTGCCTGCCCTTGTAAATTCGGGTTTGCCTTGCGAGCGATTTGTGTTTGAGGGCTTTTTACCCCAAAAGAAAGGCCGTTCAACACGGCTCGACGAACTTGCAAGTGAATCCCGCACCATGATATTTTATGAGTCACCCCTGCGCCTTGCCAAAACCTTGCGCCAGCTGGCCGATGTTTTGGGCGACGACCGCGAAGCCTCGGTGAGTCGTGAAATATCGAAGATGCACAACACCACCCACAATGGCACACTACCGGAGCTTGCCCAATATTTTGAGAAAAATGGAGCAAAAGGCGAAATTGTGATCGTGGTTGAGGGTAAACCTCGTGAGACCACAGCCAAAGTAGACAAATATGCGAAATTCAAAAATAAGAGTAATAACGTTTTAAACACCATTGAAAAATGAAAAAGATTCTTTATATGGTAGCCCTTTTAGCAGGACTGCTGGTTGCCATGCCTTCGTGCCACAAAGGTAATGACTCCGAGAGTCAAGTGAATCAAGACTCTATCGACAAGTTGGCTTTGAGCGACTCGTTGGCCACGATCAGGGCCGAGAAAGACACACTCGCCACATTGATGAATGAAGTGAGCGAGGGAATGAACCAAATTATTGAGATGCAAAACATCTTGAATGTTGAAAATATCAATGCCGACACCCCCGACAAGAAAGCACGATTGCGCAACAATGTGCTTGCCATTCAGCAAGCTATTGCCGAGCGCACCCAGCGTGTGGCCGACCTTGAAAAACGACTCAAGAGTTCGACCATCTACACCGACGAGATGAAGAAACAAGTGTCGACGCTGAAAAAACAACTCGAAAATCAGCAGACAATGATCAATCAGCTCACCGCTCAGTTGCAAGCTGCCCATGTGCAAATCAACACGCTCAACACGCGTGTCGACTCGCTCAAAACCGAGAACACCAAGGTGAATGAGAGCTACACTGCCGAGAAAGCCAAAACGCAAGATCAAGCCAACCGATTAAACGACTTGACCAATGAAATGAATGTGTGCTACTATGTGGTGGGCTCGAAGAGCGAACTCAAAAAGCAAAAAATCATTGAAACAGGCTTCTTGCGCAAGACCAAGGTGATGGAGGGCGACTACACACAATCTTATTTCACCAAAGCCGACAAGCGCACTCTGCAATCGATCAACTTGCACAGTCGCAAGGCCGAAGTTATCTCAAAACACCCCATGAATTCTTATCGCATCGAAGATGCCGGTGGCCAAAAGGTGCTTAGAATTACCAATCCTGCCCGTTTCTGGGAACTGTCAAACTATTTGGTAGTGAAAATTGGCTAATTAGGGATATAACAATAAAGTGCGTTGAGTTTTCTCTCAAAAACAAGGGAAGAATCAACGCACTTCCTTTTTAAAAAGAGACTCCAACTCTGATGAAAATCGTTTTGGCATTCGACAAATTCAAAGGTTCGGCAACATCACGGCAAGTGGCCGAGGCTGCTCGCCGGGCGATTCTTGACTGGAATCCTGCCACACAAGTGCTGGTTGTGCCCATGGCCGATGGAGGAGAGGGCACAGTAGAGGCTCTTGCAGGAGCTTTGCCCAATTTGCACCCTGCCACGGTTGAAACTCCCGGACCCATGATTGATGGAGAGCCAGTTTTTGCACACTATGTGATAGATGCTCATAGTGGCACGGCAGTCATGGAGATGTCGACTGCTTGTGGCTTGGCTCTTGTGCCTGTGGCGCAACGCAATGTGATGAAGGCCTCGACTTGGGGCGTGGGCATGATGGTGCGCGATGCGATTGAGAGGGGTTGCCACCACATTGTGATGGGGCTAGGTGGAAGTGCCACTTGCGATGCAGGCATGGGCTTGCTCGCGGCACTGGGCTTTGTTTTTCGCGACAATCAAGCACATGAATTGATGCCCTGTGGCGACAGCCTGAGCCGTGTAGCCACGATTGATGGTAGTGGAGTGCCCGATGAGGTGAGGCAGTGCCAATTCACACTCCTGTGTGATGTGGGCAATGTGTTGTGTGGCTCCCAAGGCGCAGCGCGTGTCTTTGCTCCGCAAAAAGGCGCAAGTGCCCTCCAAGTAGAGCAGTTGGAACGAGGTTTGCAACATTTTGCTACCTTGTTGCCACAAGGTGTTGCTACCCAAGCCGGTGCCGGTGCAGCCGGTGGCTTGGCAGCCGGTATGCTTGGATTGCTTCATGCCCACCTTGCTCCGGGAGCCGAGGCAATACTCAACTTGTTGCATTTTGATGAGCTGATTGCCGATGCCCGGTTGGTGTTTACGGGAGAGGGGTGTTTAGATGTGTCGTCAACCTTTGGCAAAACCCCCACAGCCGTGCTTGCCCGTGCTCATGCTCAGCACATTCCGGTAGTGGCTGTGTGTGGTGCTTTGTCGCCCGACTTCGATGTAGAGGCTTTAGAGTTTGATGCCGTGTTTCCGGTCATCTCATCGCCCATGACCGTTGCCGAGGCAATGCACACATCTACTTGCCTTAAAAATGTAGAATTCACAATTTCTCAACTTTTAAAAATCTACTCATTAAAAACATAGATATTGCTCAATCTGTTAAAAAGATGTAACTTTGCATTTATAAAGCATTATGGACTGGATTTTAGACATACTAATGCATCATTCTGCATGGCAAGCCGTCATTGTGATATCGATGATTAGTGCTTGTGGTCTCTTTTTGGGGCGTGTTAAAGTTTTTGGCATCTCGCTTGGTGTGACCTTTGTGTTTTTTATGGGCATCTTTTTTGGGAATTTGGGATTTTCGATCGATTCGGGAGTGCTTGAATATGCCGAAGATTTTGGCCTGGCATTGTTTGTCTATGCTTTGGGCGTGCAGGTGGGGCCGGGCTTCTTTAGCTCGTTGCGCAAGAGTGGGCTCAAAATGTCGATGCTTGCCCTGCTGGTAGTGCTCATTGGCACAATCATGACGGTGTTGTTGCCCTCGGTGATGGGCATCTCGTTGCCAGATGCTGTGGGCATCATGTGTGGCGCCACAACCAACACTCCTGCCCTTGGTGCCGCTCAGCAAGCTCTGGCTCAATTGGGGCAACCCACCAGTGGAGCTGCTTTGGGCTGTGCTGTGACCTATCCGCTGGGTGTGGTGGGCGTGATATTTGCCATTTTGCTCATGAACAAAACCATCGTGCACAAGCATGAGCGCGTGGCACGCGAAGGCGAAGCCAGCGACCACACCTTCATTGCTGCCTATCATGTGTTGAATCCCGGAGTTTATGATAAAACGGTGGGGCAACTTGCCGATATTTCACATGAGCAATTTGTGATTTCGCGCTTGTGGCGCAATGGCAAGGTGACCATTCCATCGAGTAGCACCATGCTCGAGAAAAACGACCGCATCTTGGTGATTACCAATGAGCAATCGGGCGACGCGATGCGCATTTTGTTTGGAGAGCAGGAATCGACCGACTTCAACAAGGCCGACATCGACTGGAATGCCATTGACAGCAAATTGGTGTCGCGCCGCATTATTCTCACTCGATCGGAAATGAATGGCAAGCACTTGGGCTCGCTCAAGTTGCGCAACCACTATGGCGTGAATGTGACCCGCATCTATCGCAGTGGAGTGCGACTGCTTGCAACCCCCGACTTGCGCCTGCTCTTGGGCGACCGCATCACGGTTGTGGGCGAGGAGGCTTCGATTAAAAATGTGGAGAAAAAATTGGGCAATGCCGTGAAAAATCTCGATGAGCCCAACTTAATTTCAATATTCATAGGTCTCACAATTGGGTTGCTCATGGGCTTGATTCCCATCAGCTTGCCCGGCATTAGTGCTCCCGTGAAGCTGGGCTTGGCAGGAGGCCCCATCATTGCCGGTATTTTGATGGGCACCTTTGGCCCTCGCCTGCACATGGTCACCTACACCACCCAAAGTGTCAATCTCATGATGCGTGCATTGGGGCTCACGGCCTATTTGGCTTGCCTTGGGCTTGACTCAGGTAGCGATTTCTTTGCCACAGTGGTGCGTCCCGAAGGCTTGCTCTGGATTTTGGTGGGTTTCTTGCTCACAATCGTGCCAGTGCTTGTGGTGGGCGTGATTGCCTTGAAGGTGATGAAGATTGATTTTGGCTCGATTAGTGGCATGTTGTGTGGCTCAATGGCCAACCCCATGGCTCTCGACTATGCAACCGACACCTTGAAGAGCGACAGCACCTCGGTGGCCTACACCACGGTCTATCCGTTGTGCATGTTTGTGCGTGTGATTTTGGCTCAAGTGATATTGTTGCTCTTTCTATAAAATCGTAGCCTTCGATTTTTTTTCAAGCACATGACTTGATGGCATTGCAGGGTGTTTTTTGATTGAAAGCATTATGTTTTTTTCATTATTCGAGGCTTTTTTTCTAACTTTGTGCACCTGTTCAAAATACAATTTTCTATAAAACAAGAGACTGATTAATGGAAACCCCAAATAGGACAAAAGGATTTGTCAACGCAATTATCTCGGCATGCACCTTTGCCTTGATACCTTTATTCTCGGTGCCCATCATGAAAGATGGCATGGAGACCCCGTCGGTGCTCATCTATCGCTTTTTGTTTGGCTCGCTTTTCATTTTGGCGGGCATGATGTATATGCGCATTGGGTTGCGCATCACGCTGGGCGAGTTGTGGCGATTGACCATCTTGGCATTGCTCAACGATATTACTGCCCTCACGCAATTCTATGGATTCATGTATATGGATTCGGGAGCAGCAGTCACCATTTTCTCGGTTTATCCCGTGTTCACCTGTCTCATCATGGTGCTCTTTTTTCGCGAAAAACTCACCTTGCGCACTTCAATAGCCATTGTGCTGGCAGTGGTGGGCGTTGCAGGCGTGTCGGGCATCAACTTGAGTGGCCCTGCCGATGGCAACCTTGTGATGGGTGTTTCGTTGGCTCTCATTGCTGGCTTGTCCTATGCCATCTACATGGTGCTTGTGCCCATGCTCAAAGTGGGCCACATGGATAGCCTGAAGCTCACCTTCTATGTGTTTGTGCTGGGCATGGGCTTCTTGCTCATCTACACGCCATTCTTCACTTCCCAAGGCATTGAAATGATTGACAGCTGGAATGTGGGAGGCACCTTGTTGTTGTTGGGCCTTGTGCCCACGGCCATCTCCAATTTCACGCTCATTGTGGGCCTCAAAAACATTGGCAGCACGCTCACCTCAATTTTGGGCGATCTTGAACCTCCTGTGGCCATGGCAATGGGAGTGATTGCCCTTGGCGAGAGCATCACTTGGATGCGTGTGGGTGGCCTTGTGCTCATCTTGCTGGCAGTGACCATCATTATTTTAAAGAAAGAAGACAAGAACGTTGAACCCTGCAAGGCTTGACGCATGCTTCTTGACTCATCTATGAAATCCCCGATAAACAAGAATTATAAATAATGGAAACTCAAAATCGCACCAAAGGACTCATTAATGCCATGATTTCGTCATGCTCCTTTGGGCTTATACCCCTTTTTTCGGTGCCAGTGATGGCCAAAGGCATTGAAACTCCCACGGTGCTCATCTATCGCTTCATTTTTGGAGCTTTGTTTATATTGGCAGGCATGATGTATATGCGCATCGACCTCAAAATCAATTTGAGTCAGCTTGGGCGCATTGCCGTGTTGGCGTTGCTCAACGACATCACAGCCCTCTCCATGGTCTATGGCTATAATTTCATGCCCAGTGGTGCCGCTTGCACGATTCAATTTTCCTATCCCATTTTCACCTGCCTGCTCATGATGATATTCTTTCGTGAGCGTCTCACCTTGCGCACAGCTATTGCCATTGTGCTTGCCATTGTGGGTGTTGCAGCCTTGTCGGGCATCGACATGAGTGGCGAGGGGAGCATGGGCAACAAAGTTTGGGTTGGTGTGATGCTTGAGCTCACGGCAGGGCTTTCCTATGCCATCTACTTGGTGCTGGTGCCCGTGCTCAATGTGGGCAAGATGAATTGCTTGAAACTCACATTCTATGTGTTTATCATGGGCTCAATATTCCTGCTCATCTTCACCCCATTCACTCCCAAGGGCATTCAGCTTGTGACCGATGGCAAGCTCGTGGGCCTGTTGCTCTTGTTGGGACTTGTGCCCACTGCTGTTTCCAATTTCACACTCATTGTGGGTCTCAAAAACATTGGTAGTACGCTCACCTCAATTTTGGGTGCGCTCGAGCCACTTGTGGCGATGGTTGTGGGTGTGCTGGTTTTCTCGGAGCCTTTCACCTTCATCACCTTTGGCGGACTTGTGTGCATCATTGCCGCCGTAATTATTTTGGTGCTCAGTGAGGTGAAAGAGCCTTGCAAAGAAGCCGACCTTCCTTGCAACCAGCCCCAATAAAGCTATCATCATAGAGTAGCTATTTAACCCCAATCGGTCATTAGGTCGCAATAAGAAAATATCTTAGGCTTTTCC
>CAMYCE010000084.1 GCA_947254205.1 uncultured Prevotellaceae bacterium | reverse complement strand
ACTTTGGGCAATTGTGCATGGATATTTAGTGCAAATATCACAGTCATTAATAGAAATAAAACTTGTTTCTTCATATATGTTTCTTTTTAACCTTAATTCCGCAACACTATTATAAATTAAACTTTTTAAGTGTCTGACCAACAAAAAGTTGCTCATGATTTTGCCATGTCGGAATTTCCACTTATCTTAGTGTTGCAAAAAAAACAAGAGAATCCGACGATAGACATGGCCAAGATACAAATTAAATCTGAGAGACTCACTCCTTTTGGGGGAATATTTTCGGGTCATGGAGCAATTTGACTCCACAGGCAGGTTCAATTGGCAAGTGCCAATTGAACCTGCCTCAATAAAAAAAGGAAGCTATACGCCCGAAAAAAACAGAATGTGAGATTATTAAATCATCAAAAATATTGATTACCTTTGTCTGTTTATTATGCTTTGCACGATAGTGAGGTGCGATAAAGCGGGATTTTTTTCGTTACACTCGTGTGGGCTTGTCAAGCTCTAAGGGAGGGGGACGAGTCATTCATTTTAATGATTAAGATTGATAAAAGAGAAAGATGCAAGAAATAGTTGAGGAAAAACAAAAAAGTCAACCATCAAATCGTGTGCAGAATGTGGGCATTGAGCTCAAAGATTTTATTCAAGCGTGCAAGCACAATTGGTTTTGGTTTGTGATTTCGGTTATTCTGTTTGCCAGTTTGGCATTTCTCTATGCCAAGTCGCAACGTCAGTTTTATAGCTCCACAGCCACCATTGTGTGTGTGAGCGACAACAACAAGTCTACTGGCAGTCAGGCGCAGGTGTTTGCCGATTTGGGCATGGCTCCCGGTGGTCACATTTTGGCCAATGAGGTGTTTAAAATCAGGTCGACTAACATCATGGAAGATGTGGTGAATCAACTCGGCCTCAATATTCAATACTATGGTCATGTGTATTTGCGCGATGTGAATTGCTATAAGAGCAATCCCATTCAAATCACGCCTTTGCAAGCTGTGACAACACCGTTTTCGATGTCGGTGGTGAGTAAAGGTGGCAACGACTTTGTGTTTAAAATCAACGATGGCGAGTGGAAAAAGGCACATTTTGGCAACAAGGTGAACACCGAGTTTGGTCCAATTGCCATTACCAAGACCCAAATCTACAACGACAACTATGTGGGCTACACAACCAAGGTGCAGGTCAACACGGTGCAAAATGTGGCCAAGGCTTTGGTAGCCAATTTAAAAGCTGAGATTCCCGACAAATATGGCGATATTATGCAACTCTCAATTAGTTGCGACAATCAACAAATGGCGACCGATGTGCTCAATGCAGTGATTGCTGTGTATAATCAAAACGAGATTAATTCAAAAAACAGCATTGCACGCAGCACCGAGGCCTTTATTGCCGACCGCATTATTTCGCTGTCAAAGGACTTGAGTGGTGTGGATAGCCAAATTGCACAGCTCAAAGTGAATAGCGTGAACTCGGCTATGTTTAGCGACCCCACTACAAGTGTGAAATATCTCGAAACAGCCAATGAGGCCGACATGCAACTCAGCCTTGCCTCGCAGGTGTATTCTCACATCAACAAGATGGGCAATCACGAACTCATGCCCAGCAACACTGGCATTCACGATGCTGGAGTGGAGGGGCAAATTGCCAAATACAACGAGGCGATGCTTCAGTATCAAAAAATTGCATCCACATCGAGTCAGGAAAATCCTGTGATGATTGAGCTCACCAACTCGCTCAACTCAATGAAAAACACCATTTTGCGTTCGCTCAATGGCTATATAGCTCAATTGCGCACCAAGCGCAGCAGTGCTCATGCCCAAGAGGGGCGTGCCACTGGTAGCATGGCAGCAGTGCCCTCGCAAGAAAAAGCCATCACCGAGGTCACACGTCAGCAACAAATCAAAGAGCAACTCTACCTTTACTTGCTCAACAAGCGTGAAGAAAATGCCTTGCAACTTGCCATCACCGAGCCCAATGCCAAAATCGTTGAAAAACCCAGCGATAGGGGCATCATAGCCCCCAATGAGCACAAAATCACAGCTGCAGGCGGAGTGCTTGGCTTGTGTGTGCCAGCGTTGGTGCTCTTTGTTTTATTCTGGATTCGCTCGCTCGACACGATGATACACACCCGCCACGATGTCGAAGACAATTGCACAATTCCCATTATTGGCGATTTGCCCAGCAAGAGCCCCGACAAGAAACACGACTACATTGTTGTCGCCGACAATGGTCACGACCGAGTGACCGAGGCCCTGCACATTGTGCGCAACAACATCGACTATGTGCTTCCTGCAACCGGTGACCGAGGCAAGGTGATTCAAATGACCTCTACCATGCCCGGTGAGGGAAAGAGTTTTGTTGCCCTCAATTTGGCACTCACCTATGCCTTTAGTGGCAAGCGTGTGGTGGCGGTTGACCTTGACCTGCGCAAGGGGCGTTTTTCCGAGCAAGTGCAATCGGCCCATACCGGCGTCGGAGTGAGTGCCTATTTGTCGGGCAAGATTGATAGGGTTGACGACATGATCATCAAGGGCGATACCGTTGCCGGCATGACAGCCAATCTCGACTTTGTGACAATAGGGGCAATTCCTCCCAATCCCACCAATTTGCTCATGTCGGCCCGTTTCAAAACATTGATTGAGGAATTGCGCCAGCGTTATGATTTTGTGATTCTCGACACTGTGCCCTATGATGTGATAGCCGATGCTTCGCTCATCAATCACTGGGTCGATCTCACCATCTATGTAATGCGAGAGGGCATGGTCGACAAGCGTTATCTTGCCGATTTGCAAAAGTTGAGCGACAATAAGAAAATTAAGAATTTCACTATTTTGCTCAACGACATTAAGGCTACTTCCAAACGCTATGGTTATGGTTATGGCTACGGTTACGGCTATGGCTATGGTTACGGCTATGGCTATGGAAACAATGAAGCCAAGAAGGGTAGATTGTCGTGGTTAAAACGTTTTTTTAAGAAGAAGTAGAGCATTTTTGTGCTTGATATTTAAAAGTAGAGAACAACAGGAAACATGAAAATAGCAGTAGTTGGAACTGGATATGTGGGTTTGGTGAGTGGCACTTGCTTTGCCGAGAGTGGTGTTGATGTGGTGTGCATCGATATTGATAGCGAAAAAATTGCACGCTTGGAGCAAGGCATCATGCCCATCTATGAGCCGGGCCTTGAAGAAATGGTGGAGCGCAATTACAAGGCAGGCCGCTTGCGTTTTGCAACCAATCTCACCCCGGTGTTGAGTGATGTTGAAATCGTGTTTACTGCTGTGGGCACGCCTGCCGACGAAGATGGCAGTGCCGACTTGAGCTATGTGCTCGATGTGGCACGCACCATTGGCAAGGCCATGCAACACTATGTGCTGGTAGTGACCAAGAGCACTGTGCCTGTGGGAACTGCCCAAAAGGTGCGTGAAGTGATTGCCATGGAGCAAAGCAAGCGTGGGGTGAACATTGAGTTTGACGTGGCCAGCAACCCCGAATTTTTGAAAGAAGGGGCTGCTCTCAAAGATTTCATGAGCCCCGATCGTGTGGTGGTGGGCACCGATTCGCCCCGTGCGCGCCAGCTCATGGAGCACCTCTACAAGCCTTTTATGCTCAACAGCTTCAGAGTGATATTCATGGACATCGCATCGGCCGAGATGACCAAATATGCCGCCAATGCCATGCTTGCCACGCGCATTAGCTTCATGAACGACATTGCCAACTTGTGTGAGCGTGTGGGAGCCGATGTGCGCAGTGTGCGTGCCGGCATCACCAGCGACACGCGCATTGGCTCTAAGTTTATGTATCCGGGGTGTGGCTATGGTGGCTCGTGCTTTCCCAAAGACGTGAAAGCACTCATTCACACTGCCCATGATAATGGTTGCGACCTCAAAGTGGTGCAAGCTGTCGAGGAGGTGAATGAGGCACAAAAGCACATTTTGTTTACTAAGCTATGCCATCATTTTGGCTCGGCCAAGGCTCTTGCCGGCAAGAAAATTGCAGTGTGGGGGCTCTCCTTCAAACCCGAAACCGACGACATGCGCGAAGCCCCTTCGCTCATTCTCATTCAAGAATTATTGCAAGCCGGCGCCTTCGTTCAGGCATTCGACCCCATTGCCATGACCGAGGCCAAGCGCCGATTGGGCAACGATGAGCGCATTAGTTATGGCACCGACCAATATCAAGTGACACAAGGAGCTCATGCACTTGTGATTGTGACCGAGTGGAAAACCTTCAGAGTTCCCGATTGGGGGCTTGTGGTGAATGGCATGGTGGGCAATACTGTGATCGATGGGCGCAACATCTATGATGCTGCCGAGGTCAATGCCGCAGGGCTCAACTATTATAGCGTGGGGCACAGCCCCCAGTGCTTGTAGCAAAGCCTCATTAATGGTGCATAAGGGAATTTGGTTGTGGATATCATTGCTTGTGTTTGAGTAATGCATCTTCTCCCCCCTCACAGCCACAAAACTGTCAATAGGTGCAGAGAAAAGTGAAAAGCACATTAATTCATGCACTATTATTTGAGCGAGGCGAGAGCTTTGTCGAGCTCTTTGAGGCGTGCGCGCACACCCTTGAGCCGGTCGATCACCTCGTGTTGCTTGCTCACTCCATCGGGGTTGCGGCGTATCATGGCTTGGGCTGCATCGAGCTTCAGCCCTTTTTCCTTGACAAGGAAATTGATCATTTTGATTGTTTCGATGTCTTTGGGGGTGTATAGGCGCAAGTTTTTGGCACTGCGCTTGGGCTTGATAATGGTGAATTCCTTTTCCCAATAGCGCAGGGTTGAGGCTGGAATGTCGAGAATTTCAGCCACATCGCCAATGCGATAGAATCGTTTATTCAGCTCGTCGGTTTGCATAAATAACAATTAAAAAGTAACTTTGTAGGTTATTTTGTGTAAAGATAGCTAAATCATGCTATCCTTGCAAGCAAAACCACGTGAGAAAAATAATTTATGCATATCAATATGATGACAGCCAACGAAATACGCAACTCTTTTAAGAGTTTTTTTGAGTCAAAGGGCCATGCTGTGGTGGCATCGGCTCCCATGGTCGTGAAAGACGACCCCACACTCATGTTCACCAATGCTGGCATGAACCAGTGGAAAGACATCATTTTAGGAACCAAAAGCCCCGACCCACGTCGCCGAGCCGACTCGCAAAAGTGCTTGCGAGTGAGTGGCAAGCACAACGACCTTGAAGAAGTGGGCCACGACACCTATCATCACACCATGTTTGAGATGCTGGGCAATTGGAGCTTTGGCGATTATTTCAAAGAGGGTGCCATCGACTATGCATGGGAGTATTTGGTGGGGGTGTTACACCTCAATCCTGCCGATCTTTATGTCACGGTGTTTGAGGGTAGCCCCGAGGAGAACATTCCGCGCGACGATGAGGCGGCTCGCTATTGGGCCAAATATCTGCCCCAAGATCACATCATTAATGGCAACAAGCACGACAACTTTTGGGAAATGGGTGACACAGGTCCTTGTGGACCATGCTCGGAGATTCACGTCGACTCGCGTGAACCGGCAGCCAAGGCCCAAGTGCCAGGCCGCGAATTGGTCAATCAAGACGACCCACAGGTAATCGAAATCTGGAACATCGTGTTCATGCAATTCAACCGCAAGGCCGATGGCTCGCTTGAGCCACTTGCTATGAATGTCATTGACACCGGCATGGGCTTTGAGCGATTGGTGCGCATGTTGCAGGGCAAGCACTCCAACTACGACACCGATGTGTTTCAGCCCATCATCAAAGAAATTGAGAAACTATCGGGCATGAAATATGGCTTCACCACTCCCACTGGCGAGGGAGAGAGTGAGCAAGAAAAAATCGACATTGCCATGCGCGTTGTGGCCGACCACCTGCGTGCCGTGTCGTTCTCTATTGCCGACGGGCAGTTGCCCGGCAATGCCAAGGCGGGCTATGTGATACGTCGCATTTTGCGCCGTGCTGTGCGCTATGCCTACACGTTTCTTGGGCAAAAAGAGGCGTTCATCTATCGCCTCTTGCCTGTGCTGGTGCATGAAATGGGCGAAGCCTATCCCGAGTTGCCCGCTCAGCAACAATTGATTGAGCGTGTGATGAAAGAGGAGGAAGACTCCTTCTTGCGCACACTTGCCACAGGCATCAAGATGATCGACAGCATTGTGGCCGAGGCCAAAAAAGCCGGCGAGAGCAAAATTGCAGGTAAAGAGGCCTTCACGCTCTACGACACCTATGGCTTTCCGCTCGACCTCACCGAGCTCATTTTAAAAGAAAATGGCATGACCGTGAGCGAAGAAGAATTTAATGTGGAAATGGCGAAACAAAAAGACCGTGCCCGCAATGCCGCCAAGGTCGAAACCAGCGACTGGGTGGAACTTGCCGAGGGCACTACCGAGTTTGTGGGCTATGATCTCACCGAGTGCGACACGCGCATTTTGCGCTACCGCAAGGTGATGCAAAAAAAGCAGTCGTTCTATCAGCTTGTGCTCTCTCGCACCCCTTTCTATGCCGAGATGGGTGGACAAGTGGGCGACACGGGTGTGCTCACTTGTGGCAACAACAAAATTGAAATTGTCGACACCAAGCGCGAGAACAATCAGGCAGTGCACATTGCCAAGGCTTTGCCCGACAATCTTGAAGGCACATTCCACGCCACAATCGACGTGAATGCTCGCCGTGCCATTGCTTGCAATCACACAGCCACCCACTTGTTGCATCATGCCTTGCGCACGGTGCTGGGCTCGCATGTTGAGCAAAAGGGCTCCTATGTCGACAGCAAAATGTTGCGTTTCGACTTTGCCCATTTCCAAAAAGTTACTCCCGACGAAATACGCCAAGTTGAGCGACTTGCCAATGCCATGATTCGTCGTGCCATTCCGCTCGATGAGCATCGCGACATGCCCATCGATGAGGCTCGTGGCATGGGAGCCATGGCACTCTTTGGCGAGAAATATGGCGACAAGGTGCGTGTGGTGAAATATGGCGAGAGTGTGGAGTTGTGTGGTGGCACCCATGTGGCCAACACGGGCAACATTGGCATGGTGCGCATCGTGAGCGAGAGCAGCACAGCAGCCGGCATTCGCCGCATCGAGGCTATCACGGGCGAGGGCGTGGAAAATGCCATCTATGCTCTCGACGACACCATGCTTGCCATCAAGCAATTGCTCAACAATGCTCCCGATGTGATGGTAGCACTCAACAAGTCGATTGCCGAGACTGCCACTTTGCGCAAGCAGGTAGAGGGTTTTGTGGCCGAGCGCATCGCTTCGCTCAAGCAAGAATTGCTGGGCAAGGCCGAGCAACAGGGCAACTTGCGAGTGCTTAAGTTGGGCGGTAGCATGATGCCCGATGTGGTGAAAGGCGTTGCTTTTGCACTCAAGGCCGATGCCCTCGAAAACACCGTGATGCTCGCCGCCACTCACGATGCCGGCAAGCCCATGCTCACCATCATGCTCAGCGACGACCTTGTGAAAGCCGGCTTGAATGCAGGCAAAATCATTCGTGAGGCTGCCAAGCTCATTCAAGGTGGCGGTGGCGGTCAGCCCCATTTTGCACAGGCTGGAGGCCGCAATGTCGAGGGGCTTGATGCCGCTATGGCAAAGATGCAGGAGTTGATACAACCCTAAGCATCAGTCCACTACTATGTAACATCATCACGCTTGCACACACGATGGGTGCAGGTGTGATGATGTTAACTTCAAGGTTGCTGTGCGACGATTGTTCCAAATCTATAAGAGTAAGGAATAATAGATTTTTTGTTAAAATTCTTTTGTATAATTATTTTTTTGCATATATTTACGCCCATTAAAATTATAAACCAATTATGAAAACCCGAATTTTGTCAGTTTTAGTGACCATCTTCGCTATTGTGGGATGTGCCCAAGCCCAGTTGCCATCGGTGATGCTCAAAGACATTAAAGGCAACGCAGTAAACACCGCCGAACTCTCCAACGACGGCAAACCCTTTATTATCGACTTCTTTGCCACTTGGTGCCACCCTTGCAACCGTGAGCTCAAGGCTATCCACGAGGTTTATGCCGATTGGGTGGAGGAAACCGGAGTGAAGCTCTATGCCGTGTCGATCGACCAAGCCCAAAATATTAATAAGGTGAAACCCCTTGTCGACCAATATGGTTGGGAATATGAAGTGTTGCTCGACCCCAATTCCGATTTCAAGCGTGCCATGGGTGTGCAAATGATTCCCTATGTGCTCATTTGCGATGGCGATGGCAAGGTGGTGTATAAGCACAACGGCTACACCGATGGTGCCGAAAACGAGTTGATTGAAAAGGTGAGAGAACTCATCAAAAAATAATAGCACTACATCAATCCTTTTTTTTGACAAAAATGACCGATTTAAAACAGATAGCATTGTTCACAGCCCTTGTTGTGGGCTCGCCTGTGCTCATTCATGCCCAAGATGAAGCCCAAGACGATGCCAAGAAAGTGACTGTGAATGGAAGTGTGCAGAGCGATATTCTCATTCCACAAGAAGACGAAAAAATTGGAGCTGCCAAAAGCGATCATTGGGCGCTCACCAACACCTATGCCGATGTGAACGTGATGAGCAAGTGGGTTGATGGTGGCTTGCGATTTGAATTCAACAAATATCCCTTGCCCGGCTTTGAAACCGACTTTGCTGGCTGGGGCGTGCCTTTTATCTATGTGAAAGGTAAAATCAAAGATAAGGCCGAACTCACCTTGGGTGGCTTTTATGAGCAATTTGGCTCGGGCTTTGTGTTGCGCACCTATGAGGAGCGCAGCCTTGGCATCGACAGCCACTTGACAGGTGCTCGCCTCAAGGTCAATCCCGTGAAGGGTGTGCACATCAAGGCATTGAGTGGTCGCCAGCGTCGTTATTGGAATTGGAACCACGCTTGGGTGAGTGGTGCCGACTTGGAGCTCAACTTCGAGGAGTGGTTGCCCAGCTTGCGTGGCAGTGGCACCTTTTTCACTCTTGGAGCATCGATGGTGAACAAGCACGAGAAGGCCGACGACGACAACATCATGGTCGACGACACTCATCATCTCAACTTGCCCAGCAACGTCAATGCCTTCGACTTGCGAGCACAATTCCAAAAGTCGGGTTTCAACTTGCTTGCCGAGTATGCCCACAAGACACAAGACCCCTCGTTTGACAACGGCTATATCTATCGCCATGGCAATGTGGCCATGCTCTCGGCTTCCTATTCTACCCGTGGCATGAGTTTCCTTGCCCAAGCCAAGCGTAGCGATAACTTTGGTTTTCGCAGTCGTCGCTCCATGGTGGGCGCATCGTCGATGATCAACCACTTGCCAGCTTTCACGCAAGACCAAACCTATGCCCTTGCAGCCATGTACCCCTATGCCACACACCCGGGTGGCGAGTGGGCCTATCAGGCACAATTTGGCTACAACTTCAAGCGCAAAACCCTGTTGGGTGGCAAGTATGGCATGCTCATGAAAGTGAACTACTCCTATGTGCACGCTATCGACCAGCACGACCTGCAACTCGATGCCACCGGCAAGGAATTGCGCAAGGGTAGCGATGGCTACAAGTCATCGTTCTGGAAATGGGGCGATGCCAAATACTACCAAGACATCAACGTGCAACTCGAGCGTCGCATGAGCCGCGACTTCAAGTTGAGCCTCATGTATATGAATCAGCACTACAACAAGACCATTGTTGAGGGTGAGGGTGGCATGATACGTTCCAACATTTTTGTGGCCGATGGTATCTACACCTTTAGTCCCAAGCTCAAGTTGCGTGGCGAGGTGCAGTATCTTGCCACCAAAGACGACCAAGGCGACTGGGTGTTTGGCTTGCTCGAACTCTCGGTGGTCCCCCTCCCCATGATCA
>CAMYCE010000083.1 GCA_947254205.1 uncultured Prevotellaceae bacterium | reverse complement strand
AGGAAAAGCCTAAGATATTTTCTTATTGCGACCTAATGACCGATTGGGGTTAAATCCAAATCGGTCATTAGGTTTCTTTGCGCTTGCCAATGAACCAAGGAATGTAGCGGTCGATAAACCAAGCCACAGGATAAATCAGCAACATGGTTGTTAAAGCAATGCAAGGCTTGAGCCATAGTGTTTCATCAACCACACCAACATAGAGCATGCGCTCAAGCAACCATTTTATCACCGAGATAAAATAATTTTGCATTCCTAAATAAACAGTGCCACTCATCACCACAAACTCGATAACACGACAACGACCATAGCGGTTTGCAAGCCACTTAGCAACACCAAAATAGGCAGGAATAATTAATAGACCGGCAGGAATGCGAAGCAAGCTATATAGTGCATAATCTACTTCTTTTAAGGGAGCTACCCAAATCATGAGACCCACCGATGCCAATGCCGGCAAAACAGCTACAGGCACAATGGGTGAAATAGAAAACGACAAGTCGTTTAATCTCGACTTAAAGCTATTACCTAAAGCATAAAACGGCAAAAACAAAAGAGCATTTCCTAAATTCCATGGACGCCACCACATGCTCCACATGCCTTGCAAGGGCAAGTGCAATAATCCACTTGTGGCAATTGCAATCGCCACACTTGTGGCAAATACCCACTTGCGTGGCACAAGCCACTCTACTCCATAATAAATGAGTTGCATGGTAAACAGGCAAGATATATACCAAAATGGTGCCGTAACAATCTTGGGATCGCCCAAAAAGAATTCCCACAAGGGTTGCAATACAGGAATTCCTGCTTCACTCCCCGCCCAGATGCGACGCCCCACCACAATCCATAAAATATAAAAGACAATAAAAAAAGTAGTATAAGGAATTAAGATCTGCCGTGCTCGATGCAAAGCATATTCGCTAAAACACTTCCATCTATCAAAACTATAAAGGAATCCTGAAATGCAGAAAAACACGGGAATGCGCAAATTCAAAATCACAGCATCATCAATCAATGGCAACCGAGGTGGAGTGTGAAACACGATCACCAAGAAGATGCTGAAGAACCGCACATAGTCGAGCCAAGCTTGCCTTTCTTTTGCCATGAGTGAGATTTTTGTTTTTTTGGAACTACAAATGTAGTGTAAATCTCCTCTATTCACAAGTGCACCTGAAAAAAGAGGACACAACCCATGGCAACTTTTGTGTCCTCTTTTTCAATATGACTTATAACTCACTGAGTTCTTAATAATTGGCGATTAAAAATGGCGAGGTCTGCCACCATGGGGACGCCCCACCGGTGGGTGACCCGAGGGGGGCATTGCACCTGGCCCGAAACGCCCTTCATGGTTGCGGTCGCGAGGTTGTTGGCCCTTCTTAAAGGTTGAAAAACGATAGGTAAACGTCACCATTCCATAACGTCCCAAGTTGTTGAACGAGAGATCGTCGATATAGCCTGCGGTGACATTGCGACGCACATTTTTTTCTTGATTGAGAATATCAAACACGCTCACTTGCACCGAGGCGGTCTTGTCGGCCAAGAATTGGTAGCCCAGCGAGGCATTCCACAGCCATTCACGATTGTCAAAGCCACCCGAATATCCCGATGTGGCATTAAACGAGAGGTCGGAGCTCAACACCAATCCCATGGGCAGTGTTAAAGTTGCGTCAAACCTACCTCCATAGGTGTGCACGTTGCGAGTGGCAAGCGTGGCAAGCGAGTTGTAGGTAGTTTGGAAGGTGTAGCGAGGGCGCAATTCCACATCAACCATGCCATTGCGATAGGCTATGCCGGGAGCAATATTAATTTGCCATGTGCCACTGCGGTTATACAGGTCGTTGTTGAAACCCTTGGTTTGAGAATAACGGGTGAAGAATTGTGTGGTGAAAAACATCACCTTGCTGCGAGTGAAGGGGAAACCGGTCATGCCCATAGCCATAGCGCTCCACACACCATTCACGTTGGCATAGGTGGTGGAGCGTGCTCCCGTCAAGGCATCGTGGGTGATGCGCGAGACGATGCTGTTTTGCTCAAAATTGGCGATAATCATGCCCATGATGCTGCGTTGCGATTGTGGAGAAAAATCGCCATAGCGCAAATGAAAGCGGTGGGCAAACGTGGGCTTCAAGTTGGGATTACCCAGCACGATGTTGAGAGGATTGGACTTGTCGGCAACAGGTTGCAACTGCGTGAGCGAGGGTTGACTGCTGCGCATGCGATAGTTGAGCGAGAGGTTGCGAGTTTTGCTAAACCTATAGTTCATGCGAGCAAAGGGAGCCACTGTCCACACCCAGCGGGCATCGATATTGCGGGCTGAGTTGATGAGGTCTTCGCTCTTGGACATGGCCGAGTTGACCGAGAAGCCCACATTCAGGTTATAGGCCTTGCGCACTTGCCTGAACCCCACTTCTATAACCTGATTAAAATAGGTGTTGCGAAATTGGTTGCTCAAGTCGTCGTTGAAAGTGCTCGTCATGCTTTCTCCCAACTCTGAGTCGATGATGCTACTCAAAATCATACCATCAGAGAGCATACTGCGCCCATAGGTGTTGGCTATATAGGAACGAAATGCAGGGTCGAAGTAGAGGTTGCCCATCATGCCCTCAATGCCAGACATGGGTTGCACCGTGATCGTGTCGAGACCAAGATCATAGACCATCTTGTTGGCACGACTATAGCGGTAGTTGCCCCGATAGGCAAGGGTGAGAAAACGTGCATTCTTGACATCGCCCAACGGCTCGGTCCATGTGAGGCGGCCACGCACACCATTGGTGCGACGATGGTTTTCAAAGATTTGAGCCAAAGTTTCATCGAGATCGTTCTTGAGCAGATACACATAGCGAGAGTAGGAATTGCCATCTTCGTTGATCTTGCTGAAATTGTAGCGTGCCTGTGCACTAAAACTGCGCCCCGGGTGCGACAAAAACTTGTGATTAAACACCAGTTGCCCCCCAAACTCATAGCTCTTGCCGTCGTTGTAATACTTGTTTAGGCTACTGTTCACAGGGGTGAGATTGGCATTGGCGGCAAGAGTCATCGAGGTGTCGATGCGACTGCTCTCGCTAAAATTAAACGAGAAATTGGGGCGAAACTCAAGTGTGTTGGCCGAGTCGGGGTGCCACTTGAGCCTAAAATCGCCACGCAGGTTGTGTCCCTTGTCACGAGACGTTGAATTTGAGTTATAATAGGAGTTGGACTCGGCAAACAGATATTGGCGAGCAGTGGCAGTGCGGGTGTCGCGGTCGATGCGGGAATATAGCACATCGCCTCCTGCACGAAATGTTTCGGTTTCATCGGTGCCATGATTAGAACCTATATTGAAGTTGAAACCCAAGTGTTGCGACTTGGTCACTCCATCGTCTTCACCACCAAAACGACGAAAACGCATGGCCCCACCATCGCTAAAGCCCAAGTCGCTGGTGTTGTTGGCACCCCCCATCAAGGTGTATTGATTGCCATTATTGAAGTAGTTGGCCATCACACTGCCCTCATAGCGCGAGTGGGTGCCATAGCCGGCATTCACTGTGCCAAACCAGCCATTGTTCATGCCTTTTTTCACGGTGAGGTTAATCACCGTTTCATCTTCGCCATCGTCAACCCCGGTGAGGCGTGCAAGGTCGCTCTTGCGGTCAATCACCTGCAATTTATTCACCATGTTGGCAGGAATATTCTTTGATGCCACGGTGGGGTCATCGCTAAAAAACTCCTTGCCATCAATCAAGATTTTGGTCACCGACTTGCCATTGGCAGTTATCTTGCCATCGCTTCCCACCTCAACTCCGGGCAATCGCTTGAGCAGGTCTTCAACCACAGAATTGGCCTGGGTTTTATAGGTGTCGGCATTAAATTCAATGGTGTCTTCTTTCACCGTGATGGGAGTTTTCACGCCCGACACCACCACCTCATCGAGCATGGCACCCGTCATCGACATCTTCACCATGCCCAAGTTCACATCTCGGCCATCGGCTCCAATCACCACACGGCGAGTGGCAGTGTCATAGCCCAAATAGCTGAATTGCACAATGTAGCGCCCTTGTTTCACATCTTTAATGTTAAACACGCCATGACTATCGGTAGTGACTCCGGCAACCCGGTGGCCCTGCTTGTCGGCAGTCATGAGCTTCACCGTCGCCGAGGCAAGCCCTGTGGTGTCGGTGGCATCAACCAACATTCCGTTGATAACTGCCGACGTGGTAGCACTCTTGCCACTCAAGGCAAGAACACACACCAAGAAACAAAAAATTATTTTTTTCATACTTCTAAAAAAGTCTATTTTATTACAAGAGCAAAAGTAAAAAGCACGATAACATTATACAAAAAACTTAGACCAGCCCCATGTTTTTATCGACTAAACTGCCATTCTGTGGCTCTCACATGATGGGCTTGTGGCAAAAGAGTGGCACGAATACAACAAAAAAGCCGTAACTTTGCCATCGCAAAAATTGGTTTATCATGAAGATTGACAATTACACTGAGCACTTGAGCAAGAGCGAGTGTGGAGCCATGAAAGGGCTTGCCATTCTCTCGATCATGTTGCACAACTTGTGCCACTTGATGCCCACCATTGCCCGTGGCACCAACGAGTTTTTCTATGAGCAACGTTTTGCCGACAACTTGCGGAGCTATCTGCACCATGTCGACGGCAATTGGTTTATGGTTTTGGGCTCGTTTTTAGGGCAATTTGGCGTGCAAGTATTCTTGTTTTTGAGTGCCTATGGCCTTGTCATGAAATATGAAAAGGGTGAAGCACCTGTGGGAAGCAAGTGGGGGTTTATCAGCCATCACTATTTAAAATTGTTTCGCTTGATGATCATAGGTCTCATCGTGGCAATCTTGCTGGGTTGGGGCATCAACTCACTAAGCATCGCCCACTTTAGGGTGCACTTCATGAGCCACCCTCAATATTGGATTCCACAACTATTCATGATCACCAACCTGCTCCCCTATCCCGATGCCAATATCTACCCGGGACCATTCTGGTATTTGGGAGTGACCATTGAGGCCTATGTGGTGTATCGCTTGTTCTTGTATGTTCCGCAGGGTGCGCCCTCATGGCGTGGCTGGTTGCCGGTGCTCATCTTCATGATTGTCACATGGATTCCGCAACTCATTTGGGGGCCCGAGGGCGACATCATCACCTATATGCGCTACAACGTGCTGATAGCCGGAGTGCCCTTCTCGATGGGATTGCTCATGGCTCGCTATTTCAAGATTCCTCGCTGGGGGCGCCCCATGCTTGCCTTGCTGCTGGTGGGGGCTGTTGTGGCTTTCATGGCCATGCAGTTCAACTATCACTTGTGGCTGTGGAGTTCCATTTTCTTTATCATTACAGTGGCCACAGGGGTGCGCCTGTGCAGTGCACCGCTCATGAAACCGCTCGTGTGGGTGGGAGCTTTGTCGTCGGCCATCTTCATTGTTCACCCCATTGTGCGCATTTTCTTCTTCACTTGGGACTGGTGGCCTGCAAGTCAAAATCACTTTTATTTTGTGCTTCTTGTTTATGCTCTACTCTCAATTGCAGCGGCAATGGCATATAGCAAACTGGTGGCAAAACTCCCCTCGCCCAAACAGGTAACACAATATCGATGACTGCCCTCAACAACATAGTGCACAACATGGCCCGCGCCATCAACACCGTGGGCAAGCCCGTGTGGGCGCAGTGGCCCATGCTCTTGATGTTGTGGTATGCGCTCACCCCTGGCACCATTGACTTTAGTGCCGACATGGCTTCTTGGGCCAACGACAACCCGCAACTATATACCTATTGGCAAGAAAAAACACACATGTTTATGGGCATCGCATGGGTGGTGAGCTACACGATTGTTGCCCTATATCACTACTTGAAAGGTGGCAGGCGGGGCAAGTGCATCATCTATGGCATTGCCATGTGCAACTTGCTCATCTACCGGTTTATATTCTATAACTTCGGCACACGCATTTCGCCCGAACTTGCCATTATCATGGCCGAGACCACCCCGAGCGAGAGTCAGGAATTTTTCTCCACTTTCTTGTTTTCGACCAAGAGTTGGCTTGTGTATGGCATCATGATACGCGACCTTTCCATCATTCTCCTTCTGGAAAACTTGTGCAACTACTTGAAAAGCAAATTCTCACCTGCCATGTGGTTGAAGGCCACCGGCTCGCTACTGGTGGCTGGCGGAGTCACCTATGGCGCTTGCCAACTGCCCCTTCTTGCACGCATCGTGCAATGCAAAACATTGTGGCAACTTGAAACCTTGAGCGACTTGATGAGCAACACTGCCACCGACGAACTCACCAACTATGTCTACACTGCCAAGACCTTGAGTCTCACAGTGGGCGAAATCGCAGAATTGGTCGACTGCACCACTCAAGCCGCACAAGGGCATGAGGCACAGCTTGCCAACCCTCACGACTCTCTCAACGTGGTTGTGGTGATTGGCGAGAGCTACAACAAGCATCATGCGGGCATCTATGGCTACAACCTTGCCACCACGCCACACCTCAACAGGGAGCAACAACAGGGCAACCTTGTGGTGTTTAACGACGTGATTTCGCCCTACAACACCACCAGCATCACCCTCAAAAACGTGCTCTCATGCAACACCATGTCGCAAGACGAACCATGGTGGCAACACCCCATGTTTCCTGCTTTGTTTAAAACGGCAGGCTATGAAGTGCTACTATGGGACAATCAAACGAGCTTCAAGCGCAACGCCACATTCTCGTTTTCGCTCAACTCGGTGATGTATAACAGCAAAATCATGAAAGCCTCCTACGACGCTCTCAACAAGCGCACCTTTCGCTATGATCACCAGTTGGTCGACGACTTCTTCAAAGCATGGGACAGCAAGCCCCACAAGAGTCACCGATTGGGCATCTTGCACCTCATGGGGCAACACATCGCCTATGATAGTCGTTACCCACATGGTAGCACCTTCAATCGCTTCAATGCCAGTCACATCAAGCGCAACGAGCCCTATCTCAACGAGAGTCGAAAACACACCATAGCCCAATACGACAATGCCACACGCTACAACGATGCTGTGATGAGCAAAATCTTCGACCACTACCGAGGCAGCAACACTGTGGTGCTCTACTTCAGCGACCACGGCGAGGAGGTGTATGACTACCGTGCCTACATGGGGCGCGACCACAACCCCAAGAAAACGGCACAATTGCTCCATTATCAAAACGAAATACCCTTCATGCTGTGGTTTTCTCCTCAATATCAAAAACTCCACCCCCAAGCCGTGCAACAGGCAAGAAGGGCCACATCACGCCCATTTTGCAACGATGTGGTGAGCAACATTCTATTCAACATTGGCGAAATCAACACACCCCACTACGCTCCACAGCACGATCCTCTCAACCCCCATTTCAAGCCCTCCAAACGCCCTGTCTATGGCAACCACGACTACAACCTCATCATCAAAACCCTCCCCCAAAACCATTAACCCCAATGATGGCAATATTGTTAAGATACCGGCCAAAGATATAATAGCTCAATATCTGCAATTTCAATAACCACAAAGGCTTATCTTATCTATTAAACCCCAATCGGTCATTAGGTCGCAATAAGAAAATATCTTAGGCTTTTCCTTGCCTTTGTCATTTATTTTGGTTCTTTTTGACTGCTTTTTCGGTTGTTTAGCCCGCTAAACGCCCTCAAAATCAATCAAAAATTACTCAAAATAATTTGACAAAAACAAAGAAACCTAATGACCGATTGGGGTTAAAAGTTTTTTTTGGGGGGGCTGTATCCTCCTTATTAAAAATAGAGTTGTAGCTACTTCATAGGATTGGTCATTCTGCGATTTGAAGGCGACGGCACTCCCCCTACTTAGGCTAAGGCGAGGCCGAAGTCGCTGGCGATTTGTTGCAGTTCGGGGTGGCGTGAGTGAATGTCTTCGAGTATTTCACGCTCGGTCCACATGTGGGGGGCCGGGGCAGATTTGTCCTCCTCAATTTTAATGGAAAGATGGTCGTTTTTCACAGCATTGCGCAAGAAATTCATGATCGAGAGCATGTGGTCGTTCATGAAGTCGACTTGCCCTAAATTGCTCACGGCAATGCGATAGGTCTCGGCATCGACCTGCACGGGTTGTGCCACTCGCATGGTGTTGATAATCACCTGCTCTTGAGGGTGCTTCTCGATATAGTCTTGCCATGCCTGCAATAGTTGCTGTGCTGTGAATGGCTCACGGCGTGAGGTTGTGGTTGCATGGGGCTTTCCACTGGCAGCCTGTTGCATCTCGGCCTGTTGTTGGGCTGCTTGGGTGTTATTGATAAACACTTTGGGCATGCCTATCGAGCTTTTGGCTCGGTTGATGGTGGGCATTTTTCCTGCCTGCACTGCCGGGGCCGGGTGAGGCGTAGTGGGAGCAGGGGCCGACCGGGGATCTACCGATGAAGTGGTTGCCATAGCAGGAGAAGCAGCCCCCGATGCTTGGGGGGCTGTGGACGCTGATGCTGTGGGCGAAGCTGCCTCAGTGGGTGAAGGCTGAATCTTAGCCATTCCCTTGGCAGGGCCACCGCCTCCGGCAGGTGGCACAGGAGCCACAAGCAGTTGGCAAATTTTGATGAGGGTGAGCTCTACAATGAATTGCTTGTTGCTGGCATCGCGATAGTTGAGGTCACAATAGTTGCACAAGTCCATAGCGCGATAATACCAAGCCGGGGCAAATCTTGCCGCTTGAGCCACAAATCGCTGGGCAATGTCGTCGTTCATTTCAAGCAACTTGGCAGTAGCCATGTTACCTGCCACCATGAGGTCGCGAATGTGCTGTGCCAAGCCATTGACAAAGAATTGCGAGTCAAAGCCATGGTCACGAATGTCCTTGTAGATGAGCAACGCCTGTGGCACATCGCTGTTGAGGAATGCCTCGTCGAGCTTGAAATAGTAGTCATAGTCGAGCACATTGAGATTTTCGATTGTGCTTTGATAGGTGATGTGGCCCTCGCTCGATGCCGACACTTGGTCGAAAATCGACAAGGCATCGCGCATGGCTCCATCGGCCTTTTGGGCTATCACATTGAGGGCTGCAGTCTCGGCCTCAACGCCACGGTCTTGGCAGATGTATTGCAACTGGGTGACAATGTCGGGCACCTTGATGCGATTGAAGTCATAGATTTGACAACGCGACAAGATGGTGGGTATAATCTTTTGCTTCTCGGTAGTGGCAAGAATAAAGATGGCATATTCGGGGGGCTCTTCAAGCGTTTTCAAGAAAGCGTTGAATGCCTGAGTTGAGAGCATGTGCACCTCATCGATGATAAACACACGATAGCGCCCCACTTGTGGAGGAATGCGCACTTGGTCGGTAATGCCGCGTATGTCGTCGACCGAGTTGTTGCTGGCAGCATCAAGCTCCACGATGTTGTAGCTGCGCTGCTCGTTGAAGGCACGGCACGATTCACACTCGTTGCATGGCTCGCCATCGGGGGTGAGATGCTCACAGTTGATGGCCTTGGCAAAGATGCGCGCACAAGTGGTTTTGCCCACTCCACGAGGGCCACAAAACAGGTAGGCATGGGCCAACTTTTGGCTGGCAATCGCCGTTTTGAGCGTGTGGGCGAGCGATTCTTGCCCCACAACTGTGCCAAACGACATGGGGCGATATTTTCGAGCCGAAACTATGTAGTTTTCACTCATGAAAGTCAAGTGTTTGATGTTTCTACAAATTTACAAAAAAAAGGCTATTCGGCAAAATAGAAATAGTCCATTGACATAGTAGCTCAAGACATTTCAAATGAAAGAGCCGTGTGATCTCAAAAATTGATGCAAACATATTTTTCTTTTTTGCGCACATAGACTTTGTTTATTTCAGAAAAATCGTTACATTCGTCTCCACATCAACAGAAAACTGCTCCCCCACCACCTTTAGAAGATGTTGAGGAGGCGACTCATGAAAAAAGCAATATGATAGACGACATTTTAACATTTAACAA
>CAMYCE010000082.1 GCA_947254205.1 uncultured Prevotellaceae bacterium | reverse complement strand
TCGTGGGCTTGGCTTAGGGCTTGGGCGCTCATGGCTTGGGGTTGCCAGCTATAGCGATAGTCGCCATCGGCTTGAATGTGGCCCACAGGCTCGCAAAACTGGGTGCCTGCCACGTTGCGCACTGTGAGCATGGTGATTTCATAGTCAAAGTCGACAAAGCCCTCAACAATCACCCTGCCAGCTCCTGCTCGGCCACCCTCTTGCGAGATGCGCCAAGCCTGCTCAATGTCGGCTTGAGTTTTAATCACGCTCTGCCCGTGCCCCGAGCTGCTCATGATGGGCTTCACCACACAAGGCATGCCAATTTCTTCGACAGCTTGCTCAAATTGGGCTTGAGTAGAAGCAAAGCGGTAGGGCGAGGTCTTGATGCCCAATTCTTCGGCTGCAAGGCGGCGTATTCCCTCGCGGTTCATTGTGAGCAAGGCGGCTTGTGCCGTTGGGGTCACATGGTAGCCTTCTTTTTCAAGCTCCACAAGCGTGCCGGTGGCTATGGCTTCAACTTCGGGAATGATATAGTCGGGTTTCTCGGCCTCTACCACAGCACGCAGTTGAGCACCATCGAGCATGTTGAGCACATGCGAGTGCCGGGCAACAAGCATGGCAGGGGCTCCTGTATATCGGTCACAGGCCACAACTTCAACTCCCAGCCTCACGAGTTCGATGGCAACTTCCTTGCCCAGTTCTCCACTGCCCAGCAAGAGGGCTTTTTTGCCAATCTCGGTTCCAATGCTTCCTATCTTTGTCATTGTTATTGATGTTTTGCAGTTTCTTCTATCGCAAAATTAGTTTTCTTGACTGAATTACACAAGTGCTTGCCTGCAAGGCTTATTTTACTGAATAAAAATTATTAACTTTGCACCCGGCATTATCCCCAATTTTTCTCCCACATTCATTATTCTGTTAGGATAAGTGCTTTTTCTACAAATAAAATATGGCAAAATTTTCTTCTTTTTTGATAGGCTTGATAGTTTTATTGTGCACGACACCCACAATGCAGGGCGCAACAATAGCTATTTCACCCGACGACAACGATTTAGACCCCACACTGCGCATGCCTGTGCGCCGACTGCACCCCGAGCGTCCCACAGCGGAGCAACAACGCGAGGCGCGCACTCGCAAAAAAGAAAAAAAGGTCAAAGCCAAGCAAGCCGATCGTGAAGAATATTATGCACGTCTTGTTGCCGAGAAAAAAGGAGTGCCCTATCTCAATGCCCGGCAGCGCAAGGCTCGTGCCGATAGAGAAAAGGCCTATCTCGACTCACTCTTGGCGATACAATACACGGTGCCCGACTTTAAGTTGCCCAAGCGCATGACTTGGCTCGACGACCCCATCAAGGAATCAACAAGCGAGTTGTTGCCCTATTTCAATCGCAACCATGAGGCCGATGTAGAGCAGTATCTGCCCGGCGATGTTGAAATGGGCGACATGCAAAATGCACTATTTTTCTATTTCAATGTGCAAGGTTCTCGCCCCACTGCTTTGCGGTTGCGAGGTCAATATTGTGCCGATGACCCGTTGGGCATCGACCATGTGGAATTTTTGATCGATGGCTATGACTATAGCTTTAAGCCCACGGCTACTCGCGAAGGCACAGGTGGAAGTCGTATTTATTGGGAGAATTTTGACGATAAGTTGTCGAAAAACGACAAAGACCTTGTCTATGCCTTGGCCCACTGCAAGTGGGCGCGTGTCACCTATAAGAGCACACGCGGCGTGAACCATGTGAAAATGCTCACCGACAATCAAATCAAAGATTTTTATCGCACACTCATGCTCTATCGTCGCATGGGGGGCACTTTGTAGTCAATTATTTTTTATAGATATAAAATGGAGAGAGCCTCGAAATTTCAAGGTTCTCTCTTTCATTTCCCTAAAACAACAAAAAAACTTTTAATCTTCTTTCTTTTTCTTTTTCCTTTCAGGTTGCCTCTCTGTCAACTGGCGTTAACAGGGAGGGCTATACCTTTGCCGGTAGCAACAATTGGGAATTTTGTTACCACTATTGCAAAGATAAGAGATGTGTTATTATTTTCCAAATTTTGCTTGCATTTTTCTTGTTAAATACTAATTGGTGTATATAAGCCATTGTAAACCAATATTATAAAAGTAAAAATCGATTTCTTAGCAACAATATAGCAACAAAAGTAAAACGTCCCCAACAAATTTAACTCTGTTGGGGACGTTTCTGTGTGTGTGATGTTCACTCATGCAACTGCCACTCCAGCCTTTTGCCTTGCGTGTAATTTAACATATTAGCTTTTCGTTAGTGGCATGTAGTCAATCTTCGCACCAAGATGATAGCCTATCTTAGACAACGTGTCAAACCCGATACAAAAACGCCCAGCCTCTATGCGTGCAAGG
This sequence comes from uncultured Prevotellaceae bacterium, assembly GCA_947254205.1. Classification (GTDB taxonomy): domain Bacteria; phylum Bacteroidota; class Bacteroidia; order Bacteroidales; family Muribaculaceae; genus Sodaliphilus. The sequence continues at coordinate 7,690 of CAMYCE010000082.1, read as the reverse complement.
CTCGATTGCTTCATACCACATAAAGTTGCACAGTCTGATTGAGACAAGCCGGCATTCAGTCTCATCTCCTTTATGCGCTCGCCTATGCGCTTGCGCTCTTTATCTCTTGTATTTTCGTTTAATTCCATTTTATTTTTGTTTCTTCTTCGTAAATTAACCTATCTTCAAAATAGGTATAATTGATGTAATATTCTGCCAACTCATTGAGGTAGGGTTGGCACTGGTCAAAATCGGGATGGGCATCGCCCTCGCAAAAGTGCACAGCCATTATAGCCACCTCGGGCAAGCCTAAAGAGTTGATAAAGGTAAATTCACGGCTAATCACGCCCTCGGCAAGCTCAATGTCGCCCTTGCTGAAAATTTCAACGCAGGTGAGCGAGCGGACATGAAGTAAAATAGTGCGTCCTTGTGTCTCCTCCATCATGCCTGAAAGCTCCAAAATCGGAGGCAATGTGTATTGTTTTCGCTTCATTTTTTAAAAAGTTTGAAGGGGCGATTGCTCGCCCCGTTGTTTGTTTATTTTAATCTCTCAACTCACCTTGCTTGGCAATGTTTCTCAGTTCTTCGAGGTCTGCCTTTGTGCAACCATTGTAATTTGCGCAATTCCAAGGACCGCTCATGTAGTCATGCCAGCGGTCATAGAGATGTGCGTAGGTGAAAGTGTTGTGCCATGTGCCTCTTGCTGTGCGGTAGGTCACTTCATAGCAACCACGTGAACGAGTGAGCGAAACTTGAAGTCGGTCGGTTAATTCTTGCTTTGTCATTTTTTTGTCTCGTTTTTATTGAGGTGAGCCCCCTCATCTAAAAGTGTTTGTTTTAATTTGACATTACAAAGATATAACAGATTTGTTATAATTGCAAATAAACAAACAATAAAATGACTACGATTAATATTTATTAACAAAACAGCACCAACTATTCTCATGAATAATCGGTGCAAGTGCAAGTGTATGAGTATATGATAAAAATTTACTTCTCCGTGGTATCTCCGTCCGCAAGTTCTTTGAGCTTCTGTTCCAGCTCTCTTGCTGTGGTGGTCTTTGCAGTCAAGTCCACCGTAGTGCTCCTCTGCTTCGGGTAGAGGTACTCGGAGAGCTTGTTGTAAAAGTGTAGCCTGTCTCTTGCCGTGAGTGATGGGTCGAAAAAATCTTTAACTAAAGTGATGCACTCATCGTTGAGGCCTACCTCGTAAGCCTCCGCTAACAATCTAACTGCATCTAAACCTGCTTTTTGGGCTTGCTCCTTGAGGAGCGTCTTCTTGTTCTTTGAGCCGACCTCCCTGCCCTTGGGATTGGTCGTCACCCCTTTTTTGAACGGCATATCCCTAAAAATCTAATTATCAGTAATAAATAGTAATGTGTACAGGAGTTAATACTTAAACCTGCGGTGCAAAGATAAGCGTCTATTTTTGCTCAATAACTATAAATATTACAATCATGGGATTAATAGGAGCTGCGATAGGTGCAGCAGGTAGCATTTTTGGGGGCATCAAGGCCTCACAGGCGATGCGAGAGGCCAAGAGAATGGTCGAAAAACAAAAGCAAGACAATCAAAATTGGTATGACAGACGCTATAACGAGGACGCAACCCAGCGTGGCGACGCCCAGCGGATATTACAGCAGACGCAAGACTACCTCAAGCGACGCAACAAGGCCATTGCAGGCACTTCTGCCGTGATGGGAGGCACAGATGCCGGCGTGGCGAGTGCACAGCAGGCAAACAATAACGCCTTGGCGCAAGCCACAAGCGCAATCAACGCCCAAGCCGAAGCCCAGAAAGGCGCCATCGAGGATAAATATCTCGGAATTAAGAGTGGTCTCGACGCTCAACTCGTGGACTTGCAGAAGCAAAAGGCACAGCACATCAGCAACGCAATCAAAGGCGTGGCAGGTGCGAGCGCAGGTATGGACTTTGGAAACGTGAAAATGGGTGGTGTTGACATCGCCCTGTAAAGCGAAAGTCGTTTAAAACCAACCGTGAAATATAAAAAAACTCAATCAAGAAAACATGCCAGCAAAAGACGATATACTGAAAACAAGGCGCAAAATGTTGGAAACACCCCCTCATGAGGGTGCAGGGCTACAAAATCAGCCTACAACTGCACAGGCCGGGCAAAATATTGAACCCTCGGACACTTCAGCACCAAATACAGGTACTGTGGCAGGTGGTTTACAGCCAAAACAGCAGGTTGCAGTGCCCGACACGGCCAAGCAGTCACAGACAGCCCCGGCAACAACGGCTTCCCAACAGACTGCACAACCTACGACACAGCCACTTGCAACACCCACCACAGCACAGGCAACAAAGAAAAATCCGAGCAAGGAGACCGAGCAACAGCAGTCTGCCCTTGCCACCGGTGGAGTTGCGAGTGGCAACATGGCGACATCACTGCGAACTTCCACAGCCTCACAGACAACCCCTGCACCCGACACGAGCCACGAAATCAGACCGACGCATTTTTACGAGGACTTCTTCAAATTGCATGGTCCAAACAAACCAAAAACCGAGGAGGAGATGAAGCGTGAAGAAGCAAAGGCGAAGCGCGATAAAATTTTCGGCTCTATATCGGACGGAATACAGGCGTTGAGCAACCTTTACTTTACAACAAGAGATGCCCCTGATAGCTACGACCCACGCAACTCGCTAAGCGAGAAAGCGCAAGCCCGCTACGACAAAATCAAGGCGGAGCGAGACGCAAGGGCACGGGAGTACTACCAAGGCTGGCTCAAGGCTGTGGGCTTGGACAGGGCACAGCAAGATGCCGACCGAGACTACAACATGAAAATTGACCAGCTCAAAGAGCGAAAAGAGTATGACTTGATGTTGCAAGGCATGAAAGCCGACCAAGCTAAAGCCAAGGCCAAGCAGTGGGCGCAAGAGCAAAAACGCAAAGAAGAAAAGGATAAAGCCGACGCCGAGTACAGAAAAGAGCGGTTGCAGATGCAGAAGGAGCACAACGAGGGCATGAGAGCCCTGCGTGCACAAGCCAATGCTATTTCAGCCTCGAAAGGCCGTGGAGGCGGTGGCGGTAGCCGAAGAAGTTACAGCGGAGGTGGCTATCATGGTGGCGGTACCGGCTCCACAAAGGGACAATACACAATCAGGCTTGCCGATGAAAATATTTATAGCTACGGCAAGGAAAAAGAGGGCGCGCTACTTGCTTTAGTGCCCGAAATGATTTCAAGAGCCAAAAAAGCGAGCAAATTTTACCTACAGCAAGCGAAGTGGCACGAGGGTCGCAATGAGCCGAACAGACGAGAAGAACAAAATGAAAGGGCAATGTATTACAGCAATCTTGCTCAAAATCTTGAAAACGCAAAAACAAAAGATGCAAAATTAGCTCTACTCTCCGAGAACGCCTACCTATTCAGGCACATGGACGCAAAGATGCGCAAGGCACTGGGACTGAAAGCGACCAAGTGGTACTAAATCTATTAATCACAAAAAGACATGGCAGACAAACTTTTACAATACTACAACAAGGCAAAGAAATATGCCGACCTCCCCGACTATGCTACTTTTAAGCGTGACATGCAAGATAGTGGCAAGCGAAGCATGTTTTACCAAAATTATGTGAATACTTTCGGCAAGTCGGGTAACGAGAGTTTTTCACAGTTTAACCAAAATATAGGCATCGCACAGCCAGCGAGGACAGCCACTCCCCAGCCGAGAGTGGCGAAGCAACCACAGCCACAACCACAGAGGCAGGCGACAGCACAAGGCGGTGGGGCTGTGAATAGATTGAGGAGCATGGCAAGTGCACCACCAAAACAGACAACCACGCCTCCCACCTCAAAACAGAGGACCACGCCTCCCACCTCAAAACCAAGGGCGACAATGGCGGACATGATGAGGTGGGCAGGAAAACCACTGCAAAACCCGATTGTAGCCCCAGCCGACCAAACTGCACAGGTTGCGCAACTCAACATCTCTCCACTCAACAAAGAGCACAAGCGCATTGAACGCAAAGTCAGAGCCGAAGCGAAAAAGCTCGCCACGCAAGCAAAACGAAAGAAAGCTGAAGCATTGCCCTATGAGCAAGCGTGGCAGTCTGCCGACAAGCGCATGAGAGCCGGTATTGAAAAAGATGCAAGCAAAATGTATGGTGACGGGCTGTTGTCGATGGGCCCCGAGGCTCACGTCATGAACGCAAGCCAACTCACAGAAACCAAGATGGTGAATGATTTGCGAGAGCATGACTTGACAAAAATGTGTGATGATGCGTGGAATAACTTGGGCGCAAAGAAGCAAAGTGCCCTTATAGCTCAATATCGCAATCAACTAAAAGCGAAATATCCCAAAGCCCCCGCGAATGAGGTGGAGCGAGTTGCAAGAGCCTATGCACGCCAAGTGAGCGACCAAAAGATGTACGACCTTGCAGTGCAGAAAAAGATGCCCAAGAGTAACCTCGAATTTCTTGCACAAAGGATTGCAGAGGGCAATTCAATATTGATGCTCACGAAAGGTTTTGCACGGAGCAAGGCAGGGAGCGTGGGAACAATGCAAGCCGAGCAAGAGGCTACACAGCGGTATGAGAAGCAGGGAGGATTTGGGCGCACGGTACTTGGCTTCGCCGGAGACGTGGTGGGATATGCAGTAGACCCCGTAACGGTGCTTTCTATGGGTGCAGGTGGCTTGGCAGTCAAGGGTACAACTGCACTCGCAGGCAAAGTACTTTCCATGAACGTTGGCAAGGCTGTTGCGGGAGCTTATATGCGTGCAGGTGGCTTGGCAGTCAAGGGTATAAATACACTCGCAGGCAAAGCACTTCCCAAAGTTTTTGGCAAGACTGTTGCGGGAGCTTATATGCGTTCAGGTGGCTTGAAACTCAAGGGTATAAATGCACTCGCAGACAAAATGCTGGTCGGCATGGTTGAAGGTGGGGCGAACTTTGGCACATACCAGTCTGCAAAAGAAGCCATCGGGCAATATCAGATGGGCGGACACATCAATCCGAAGACAGGCGAAAATGAGGGGTACAGCATCGAGGAGGTACGTAAATCCGCTCTCCATGGTGCTAAAATGGGTGCTGCTATCGGTTGGCTATCTCCCGTGGGCAAGACTCTCTCTACCCGACTTGCACGGGCTACAAAAAGCACGGTAGGCAAAGTTGGCATAAGGAGTGCGGAATATGTAGTCACACCACTTGCGGAGGGTACAATCTTCTCAATCCCTGAATGGATTGAGGGTGGCCGTGACAAGATGGACGTGTGGACTAACTATGTGGCCATGGCGTTTGTCTTTAAAGGACCACGCGCCTTAAAAACAGGAAAGGCCGTAATTGGCGACATGTTTTCCTACAAAAATGCGCAGTCACGCATGGAGCGTCTGCGTGGCTTCGAGACACGCCTGAGAGCGCGTGCCGACGGAGGTGCAGGGCTGACACTCACGAAAGACGAAGAAAAAGAGCTCATGAATGCCGGATACGGAAACCTCGTCGAGCTGGTGAAAGATGCAGAAAACACAGAAAAACACAACACCGGTCACATCATTGATGAGCAGGGGCGCACCGTGCGTGACAACACTTCTCTCTCCAAGCATGGAGAGGGCTATGACGCAGTGAAAAGCAAACTGCAAGAAATGATTGAAGACACCACTATCAGCGAGGCATCACGCTCCAAGATGTACTACTATGCCACAGGGCGAAAACTGCAGATGAGTACAGTGATGGGCAGTAGTATGACTAAAAACCCCGATGGCACATTCACAGTGCGGTCGGAAGGCTTTAATGGCGTAATCACAAGTAGAACCTTTAAAAGCAAAAAACAAGCGGAGAATGAAGTTGACAAAATCGATCGACTTGTCGAGCTAAACTCTGTTGAAATTGGCGAGAGGTACAAGGGTGCAGAAGCAGAACAGAGAAAACTTCTCGATGCATGCACTAATGTCGGCCGGGAACTGCAAGCCGACCCTGTGATGCTCATGCGTGCATACCGAAAAGCGAAAAACAGAAATGTCGAGGAATTGAGCGAAACTGGGCGTGATGTTATGGCACGTATTGATGAAGCGTTGAAAAATAGCACTCTCGATGTAGAGACACCTGAAGCTATCCGCACCGAGATAGCCGAGAAGCACGGCGTTGATGTTGATAGTGCCATATCAAAGCGAAGAATACGCAGAACCGAAGCCGAGCAAAAAGCGGTAGATGAATATGTGCAACGCCTGTTCCCTGAACAAAAAGAAGCCAAGAACAAGACACGCACACCACAAGAGCGACAAGAAGAATTGTTGATGTTGGTTGACGAGAGCCGAGAGCAAGGTTACAATACCGAAAACAGCGACAAGGCCACGGTTAAGCACGAGATGCAACAGAGCCGTGAGAATTTGGTAAAGGCTATGAGCGAAGAAATAGCTTCACTTGCCGACAATGGAGACTATCAAGGCATATTAAATATAATTGATGGCGGTGAGTTGTCGCAAGAGCAACACCAAGTCCTCAATGACTACATCAACGCCAAGGCGAGATATGACGGAATGATTGAGCGTGTACATGACAACATCGACGATGCCGTGAAAGAGAGCGACAGGCAGATTGACGCACGCACCAACGAGCAGTCGGGAATGTTGCACCGTGCACAGATGCAAGACGGGCGGGTTGTCTATATAACCCACGGCAATGTGGTGATGGCTGACGATGGCAAAGCCGTTGACCCATTCAGGAGCGACAAGAGTGTGATTGTAGTTGATGCCGAGACAGGCAAGTCGGAGTTCACCTCCAGCTCTGCCATATTCAAGGTGGAAGACCCGGTGAGTGCCACCGAAGCCAAGGAAACGGCAGGCGCAACCATAGAGGACGCTATTGCCACCCAAGAGGGCGACTTGATAGATGGAACTTTGCAATTTAAGCAAGGCGACCGGTATGCACTGCTCGATGACAACGGACAGAAGCACACTGTGCAGGTAGTGCAGGCCGATGAGAACATTGTGCAGGTGATACTCGACGGGAAGCAGGCCACCGAAGATGGGAAGCCCATTGTGATGCCAAAAGAACTTTTACAACGCTGGAGTGATGCCGAGACGATGAGCCGTGTATCGCAACAAGCCGAGCAAGAGCAGGCACCGGTGGAAGCAAAGACGAAAGAAGAAGCTGAAATAGAGCCTAAGCAACCTGAAACGGAGCAAACCGAAGAAAAGCCCACAGCCCCCCAAGCAGAGCAACAGCCCACTGCTGACGTTGCCACCGAGCCACAAGCAGAGAACGCCATAGCCGAGGCAGAGCAAGCGCAACCCACAGCCGAGGTAGAGCAACCCACAGCCGAGGTAGAGCAAGCGCAATCAGATGCTATGCCCATGGTGGATGATGCCAAGGGCAAGCCCACTGAAGAACCCGACTGGGGCAAGGCGACACCACAGAGGGCGCACGATTACATCTACAACAAGCAAGAAAGCGAACTCGACACCGAGGAGGCCAACGCCTTTGTTGAAAACATGATTGCCGACAAGCAAAATGCAGTTAAGAAAATCGAGGGCAAGAAGCCCAAGATTGGCACCAGCATTGCCGACTATAAGCGCAAGCAAGCCGAGTGGCAAGAAAACTTGCAGACTGCACAAGCCGAGATGGATTACTGGAACAGCATCAAGCAAATTCACGATGAAGCACTTCTCAAGGCGAAGCAAGAGAAAACGTCTTTGACAGATGATGAAGTTGTGTCTATTACAGATGCGATGAAAGCTAATGCTGTTATTGCAC
>CAMYCE010000081.1 GCA_947254205.1 uncultured Prevotellaceae bacterium | reverse complement strand
GCAAAATGTGTTGCAGGTTGATAGTTTGAACATTACTCATGACTCTCAGTTTATTAACATAAAAGGCGCAGTTTCCAAAAAGCCAGAAGATGAGCTGATGCTGAGCATCAAAGACATTAATTTAGACTACATCTTTGAGACACTCAACATTAGCAATGTTAAGTTTGGCGGTCGAGGCACAGGAGTGTTTTATGCAAGCAATTTATTGTCTAAGAATCCACGCTTGCTCACTCCCAACCTTCACATCGACAAAATGAAATATAATGATGCCCTCATGGGTGATGCCGACATAGCCAGTCATTGGGACAATGAAAACAAGGCTGTTGCCATCGATTGCAACCTGTTGCAGAGCAATGGAGGGATGTCGCGCATCAATGGAGCCATTTTCCCATCACGCGATTCTCTCTATTTTGATTTCAAGCCTCAAAAGGCCAACCTTGCTTTCCTCAAGCCCTTCATGGCTGCCTTCACCAGCGATGTGAGTGGGTGTGCTTCGGGGCGTGCGGTGTTGTATGGAACTTTCCACGACATCGACCTTTATGGCGATTTATATGTCGAAGATTTTAAATTCAAGCTCGACTTTAGCAATGTGGCTTATTCTTGCACCGATTCTATTCACATCAAGCCGGGGCTCATTAAGTTTGATGATATTGCGATTAGAGACCGTGACCGCCACACAGCCAAGTTAAATGGCTGGCTCGCTCACGACCATTTTCATGCCCCTAAATTCCAATTTAGAGTCACCAATGCCCGCGACTTGTTGTGCTATGACACCAATGCCATGCACAACGAGCGATGGTATGGCACAATCTATGGCAATGGTTCGGCCCTTGTTGATGGAGCTCCTGGCATCGTCAACATCAAGGTCAATATGCAGTCGGCTGCCCGCAGCAAGTTCACCTTTGTGTTGTCGGATAGTGAAAGCGCCAATGAATATAACTTCATCACCTATCGCGACCGCAACCTGCTCAACGCTCGTGCTCATGCAGTGGCAAAACCTGCACCAGTTGCAACCGACTCTCTCCCCGAAATAGTTAAGCAATTAACTCGCAAAATCACCAAGCAAGAAGACTCCGCTCCCACTAAATATAAAATTGACCTGCAAGGTGACATCACGCCCGACTTGCAGATGAATCTCATCATGGACCCTGTGGGAGGCGACAAAATTAGAGCCACAGGACGTGGAAACCTGCGCATGACCTATGACAACTCCGATGAAAAACTGGAGATGTATGGCAAATACACACTCGATCGAGGCAACTACAATTTCACGCTCCAAGACATCATTATCAAGGACTTCACGATTAAAGATGGTAGCACAATAAGTTTTAGAGGCGACCCCTATAAAGCCAATCTCGACATCGAAGCCATCTACTCGCTCACGGCCAATATTCGCGATCTTGACGACTCCTTTGCCAGTGATCGTGAAATCAACCGCACCACAGTGCCTGTGCATGCCCTGCTCAAGGCGAGGGGAGCAATGAGCCACCCCGACATCTCGTTTGACTTGGAGTTCCCCACACTCACCTCCGATGCCTATCGCAAGATCAAGAGCATCATCAGCACCGAAGATATGATGAATCGGCAAATCATCTATTTGTTGGCTCTAAATAGGTTCTATACTCCCGAATATATGAACAATTCTCGCACAGGCAATGAGTTGACCTCGGTGGCTTCATCAACCATATCTTCTCAATTGAGTAACATTTTGGGAAGGTTAAACGAAAATTGGAGCATTTCGCCTAATTTCAGAACCAACAAAGGCGACTTCTCCGACATGGAGGTCGATTTGGCTCTGTCGAGTCAGCTCCTCAACAACCGCTTGCTGTTTAATGGCAATTTTGGTTATCGTGACAACACCTATAATACTCGAAACTCCAACTTTATTGGCGACTTTGATATTGAATATTTGTTGAACACCAAAGGAAGTTTGCGTCTTAGGGCCTATAATCATTTTAATGATCAAAACTATTTTTATGTGCGCAATGCTTTAACCACACAGGGGGTTGGCATAATGTTTAAATATGATTTCGACAAGTGGTTTAATTTCTTGAAAAAGAAGCCCACACTTGGCGACTCCTTGTGGCGCAGCACGCGCAAAGCCCAGACGGCCGACACCCTAAAAAGCCATACCAATGAATAATAGTGGAGGTGGAGGAGTATTGGTTAGATTGGCGTTGATGATGCTTCTTCTTGTTGGTTGCCAACCATTGAGTGCCTATGGGCAACGCTCTTTGAAAGAGTTGAGAGAAAAGCTCAAAGCTCCATTCGACACCACTCGTGATGACCAATACTGGAAGCGTGCTTTGATTAGAGGAAAACTCAATTTCAATGATAGCTCTGTGACACTTCCGCGTGGCTTGCAGGCTGCTGTGAAATCCTACAAGTGGATAGATCGCACTTTCAATAGCTACGACTCCAATTATGTGGTGAGCGTGAAAAAGAAGTGGAAAGTAATGCTCAAAAACAGCAATGTCATGAACTCCTATTCGGGTTCGTTGCTCGATGGGCAAGTTCCGTTTTACTTGCATTCAACCATATATAGCACATTTGGCATGCGCCTGTCGTTTATGGGGCTGAGCGTGGGCGGAACTTTGAATTTAAACAATCTTATTGCGGGCGAGCGATTAAAAAGTAAAAAGCTTGACTTCTCCTTTGCTTGCTCGCGACTTGCAGTAGAGGGCTATTATGACAAAGATGAGGGCGAAGCCAAGATCTACCGCTTGGGCTACTTTGAGAGTGGCCCTCTTGAAGCCTACGATTTCAATGGACTTGACCGTGAAGTTTATGGCATCTATGGCTATTATTTCTTCAATCACACCAAGTATGCACAAGCCGCGCCCTATAGCTTTTCAAAATTTCAGCGGCGCAGTGCCGGGTCACCCTTAGCGGGCATTCACGTCTCGCATCAAGATGTGAAGATGGATTTGGGCGAGTTGAGCGACTTCATGCAGCAGACACTGCCCACGGGGAGGCGTGTCTATCGTTTTCGATACAATGACTATTCTGCTTTGCTGGGCTATGGCTATAATTGGGTTTTTCACAGGAATTGGGTTTACAACATTACAGCCACTACAGGTTGGGGATTTCGTTATGCCTTTGCCAATGTCCATTCTCGTGCAAAAGGCACACTTGCTTTCAACTATCGCATTAAAATGGCACTGGTGCTGAATAAAGAGCGGTTTTTCTATGGCATTCACTTTCTCACCGATGGTCGATGGTTTCGCAACCGTCATTCCTTTTTCTACAATGCCACTCATGGGCTCAACTTCACCACAGGTTGGCGTTTCTGAGATTTAGCAATGTGAGATAATCGTTGTGTTGCCTTTTTTTCGTAATTTTGCATATTATAATTCACACGATATTTTTAGGAGATATAATAATGAGTACAATTATATTGGGAATTGAGTCTTCTTGCGACGATACTTCGGCAGCAATTATCGAAGATTGCTTGCTGAGGTCAAATGTCATTGCCAGTCAAAAGGTGCATGAAGCCTATGGTGGGGTAGTGCCAGAGTTGGCATCACGTGCCCATCAACAAAACATTGTGCCGGTGGTGAGCGAAGCCATCAAGCAATCGGGCATCGACAAAAGTCGCATCAGTGCCATAGCATTCACCCGTGGCCCCGGGTTGCCAGGCTCGTTGCATGTGGGCACATCATTTGCCAAGGGGTTGGCTCTTGCACTTGGCATTCCGCTGGTCGATGTCAATCACTTGCATGGTCATGTGCTGTCTCATTTCATTAAAGAAGATGAAAGCACCGAAGTGCCCGATTTTCCCTATTTGTGCCTATTGGTGTCGGGCGGAAACTCCCAAATAATCAAGGTGAATGCCCCCAATAGCATGGAAGTGCTTGGCCAAACTATCGACGACGCTGCTGGTGAGGCTTTTGACAAGTGTGCCAAATCGATGGGTTTGCCCTATCCGGGAGGACCTATTATTGACCGCTTGGCAGCTCAAGGAGACGCCTCTCGCTTCGAGTTTGCTCACCCTCATGTCGAGGGCTACAACTATAGTTTTAGTGGACTCAAAACCTCGTTTCTTTACACGTTGCGCGATGAGTTGAAGCTCAACCCCAATTTTGTTGAAGACAACAAAGCCGATCTTGCAGCTTCGTTGCAACGCACCATTATCGAGATTTTGATGGACAAATTCACTAAAGCCATTAAGCACACGGGCATCAAAACCATTGCAATTGGTGGTGGAGTGTCGGCCAATTCGGGAGTGCGCAATGCCGTGCAAGACTATGCCACTCGCCACGGCCTCAAAGCGTTTATTCCCAAGCGCGCATTCACAACCGACAATGCCGCCATGATTGCTGTGGCAGGTTATTTTAAATATCTCGATAAAGAATATTGCGACATCACATTGCCGCCTTTTGCCAGAGTCACTATTTAATATAGTAAAAACAGACATGAACTATTCTATTATTGTTGTGGGCGACGAACTGCTCATTGGGCAGGTGGTGGATACCAACTCGGGGTGGATTGCTCGCCACATGTTGCCTTTGGGCTGGACGGCCCACAGTGTGAAAGTGGTGGCCGATAGTGCCGAGAGTATAACGCAAGCTATCGATGAAGCCTTTGCCCACACCGATGTTGTGTTGATGACAGGTGGATTGGGCCCTACAAAAGACGATATAACAAAATCGACCTTATGTCACTATTTTGGGGGAGAGCTTGTCTATAACCAAGCTACTGCAACCAATGTGGCCGAGGTGATGCAAAAACGAGGGCTTGAGCTCAACGACTACACCCGCAGTCAAGCCATGGTGCCCTCGTCGTGTAGAGTCATTCAAAACGAGGTGGGCACAGCTCCACTCATGTGGTATGAAAGCAATGGAAAGGTGCTTGTGTCGATGCCGGGAGTGCCACATGAAATGTCCACCATGTTGCAACGTGAGGTTGCCCCTCAGTTGATTGCCCACTTCAAGACCGACATGTCGATTATGCACCGCACCTTTGTGGTGGTAGATGTGATTGAGTCGGCTTTGGCCATGAAACTCAATGACTTTGAAAATAACCTGCCTGCCCATTTGCATTTGGCCTATTTGCCACAACCTGGTATTGTGCGATTGCGATTGACGGGCATGTTGCCCAATCGTTCACAGCTGGAGCAAGATATAGAACAGCAAAGTGCCCGGTTGCACAACATTTTGGGCGATGCCATTTGGTGTGACGAAGATAAAACCATTGCACAAATAGTTGGCGATTTGTTAAAAAAACATCAACTCACAATGTCTACAGCCGAGAGTTGCACTGGTGGCAATATAGCTCATGTGATCACCGAGATTGCAGGTAGTAGTCAATATTTCTTGGGATCGGTGGTGTCTTATGCCAACGCTGTGAAAGAAAGCGTGTTGCATGTGTCGCCAACCACTATTGCCGCTCATGGAGTGGTGAGTGAACCTGTGGTGGAGCAAATGGTGACAGGGGTGTGCCAAGCTTTGGGCACCGATTGCGCTGTTGCCACATCGGGCATTGCAGGCCCTGGCGGGGCAGTGCCCGGCAAACCTGTGGGCACAGTGTGGATGGCTGCCAAGTGCAACGACAAGGTGACTACTCAATGCTTGCATTTGCCGGGCGATCGTAGCCGTGTAATTAATCGTGCAACAGTCGAAGCCTTGAAAATGTTGTGTAAAATGTTGAGAGAATTGCAATAAACATCAATATTGCCACAAGGTAGGCTTGTTTTATTGAAAAAAAAATATTAATTTTGCCCTCGATTTCAAGACAGAGTACGACGACACTTTCCGTTAAGTCCTGTTCTGTGACATGATCGTTGAAACTTCGATGTGCCTGATGATGCTAAAATTGGCACATAAAGCGTAGGACGATATTTAAATAGCCCCAATGGCAACTCATGCCTTGCAAGATGCTTTCTCACATCTTTTCAAGCATGTGGTTTTGCTCATATTAGGCCATAGAGTATTGTGCTATAGCGAGGTGGAGTAACTGACTTGAACATCGAAAATTCAAATTTTTTTGATAACAGAAAATTGAAATAACAACTATGTCTAAAGTTTGCGAAATCACAGGAAAGAAGGCGATCACTGGCAACAACGTGTCGCACTCTAAGAGAAGAACAAAACGTAAATTCAATGTCAATGTGTTTAACCGCAAGTTCTATTGGGTTGAACAACAACAATGGATTCGCTTGACAGTTTCGGCTGCAGGTCTTCGCATCATCAACCGCATTGGTCTTGATGCTGCTCTCAAAAAAGCTGCCGAAGGTGGTCACTTAACTGAAATCAAAACACTCGATAAGTAATTAAAGAATTATGTCAAAGAAAGCTAAAGGCGATAGAGTTCAAGTAATTCTTGAATGCACAGAACAAAAGGCCAGCGGTGTGCCAGGAATGTCGCGTTATATTACCACTAAAAACCGCAAAAACACTACTGAGCGTTTGGAATTGAAAAAATTTAATCCCTACCTCAAGAAGTATACTATCCACAAAGAAATCAAATAATAAAATTTTTGATATATGGCAAAGAAAGTAGTTGCTACCCTTCAAACTGGTGAAGGACGCACGTTTAGCAAAGTAATTAAGATGGTTCGTTCTCCAAAGACTGGTGCTTATGTCTTTGACGAGCGCATGGTTCCTAACGACAAGGTTCAGGAAGCTCTCAAATAATTAAAAAATCTGACGATTCTTTTATCGAACAAGATATATAAAAAGCTCTGGAGGAGAAACTATGCTCTCTCCAGAGTTTTTTCTTTTGCAAGTTTCTTCTTAAACCTCTCTCTCTCTTGATGTCATGCACATTTCCATTAGCAAAGACGATGTGAATGCAATGCCACCACTCACTTTCCCCGGGCACATTCACGTTATCGATTCGGTATTGAATTTAATTGCTGCTGTCAATGTTTTAAAAAAATCGCCAGTAGTGGGTTTTGACACCGAAACGCGTCCATCGTTTCGTCGCGGAGAATCACACAAGGTGGCTTTGATTCAATTGTCAACTCTCGAAGATTGTTTTCTTTTCAGAGTTAATAAAATTGGATTGCCACAGCGACTCATTGAATATTTGGCCGATGCCTCTTGCCTTAAAGTTGGGTTGTCGCTTCATGACGATTTCTCGATGTTGCGTCGTCTCAATCCCAATCTCAAGCTCGAAGGATTTGTCGATATTCAAAACATTGTGGGCAAGTATCACATCACCGATATTAGTTTGCAAAAGGTGTATGCTATCCTATTCCAAAAGAAAATTAGCAAAGGCCAGCGACTCACCAACTGGGAAGCTCCGCAACTCACCCCAGGGCAACAAAACTATGCTTCCATTGATGCTTGGTCGTGCATTCACATTTATAATTACTTGAATGGTGGCCACTTTGTGCCCGAAAAATCTCAATTTATAGTAGAAGATGAAGAATAAACCCAAAATGTCGCAGGTGTTACCCCTGCTGTTGCTTGTGTATCTTGCCTTTATGGCCTATGTGGGGCGTCAACGTTTCTACAATGGCGAGCATTTCACCTATTTTGGAATCATAGGCATTGGTCTGGCAATTATTGTGGCTCTTTACTTTGTGCTCAAAAAGAAGGAGCAACTCAAGAAGCGCAATCAAGAAACCAACTATGGCACCTATGCCAATGAGCAAGACTCTCAAGAGTCAAGCTCCTCTACAACCGAAAAAGAATAACAATCATGAGGGTTGGGGAGTGGGAGGCACTTTATTGTGCTTCTCCAATGAGTTCAAAGGGCAATGCCTCCTGAATGAGCACCGGGTAGAATTGCCCAATCGCCAATTTTTTATTTTTTTTGATTAAAATTTCGGGATCGACCTCGGGCGAATCCCACTGGCTACGGCCCACATAGTAGTCTTCTTCCTCACGGTCGATGATAGTTTTCACTACTTGTCCAATTTTGCTTGCTTGCAAGTCGAGTGAAATTTGCTCTTGCAAGTCCATGATGCGTTGCAGGCGTTGTTGCTTGATGTCGTCGTCAATCGTGTCGTCAAAGTGTTGAGCACCATAGGTTCCTTCTTCTTCGCTATAGGCAAAGGCTCCCATGCGTTCAAACTTCATTTCTTGCACAAATTTCACCAGTTCTTCAAATTCTTCTTCGCCTTCACCGGGGAATCCCACCATGAGTGTAGTGCGCAGGTGTATGCCCGGCACTTCGGCTCTAATGCGGTTGATGAGCGCAATGGTTTCTTCTTGAGTGATGTGGCGACGCATGTTGTTGAGCACCTTGTTGCTGGCATGTTGCAGGGCAATGTCGAGATAGTTGCACACGTTGTCGTGCTTGGCCATCACAGGCAGCAGGTCGTAGGGGAACTGAGTGGGGTAGGCATAGTGCAGTCTAATCCATTCCACGCCCTCAATCATGGCCATGCGGTCGACCAGCTCGGCAAGTTTCATCTCGCCATAGAGGTCAAGGCCATAGGACGATAAGTCTTGGGCAATTACATTAAATTCTTTCACGCCTTGTTTCACCATGCTCTTCACTTCGCTAAGAAGTTGCTCAATGGACACCGACTTGTGCCTGCCGGTGATGAGGGGAATGGCGCAAAAAGCACAAAAGCGATTGCAGCCTTCCGATATTTTTAAGTAGGCATAGTGCTTAGGCGTTGTGAGAAAACGCTCATGCGACAGGTCTTCGCGATAGGATTTGCCCAAGTCGTTGAGTAGCTCTGGCCAGTTGAATTTGCCATAAAATTTGTCGACTTCCGGCAATTCTTGTGTGAGATCGGCAAGAAAACGCTCGGCAAGGCACCCCATCACATAGAGTTTATTGATTTGTCCCTCTTGTTTGGCTTGCCCAAGTTTCAAAATCATGTCGATGGACTCCTGTTGGGCATCGCTGATGAAGCCACAGGTGTTCACCACCACAATCTCACCATTCACATGGGCAGGGTTGTGCTCCACTTGATAGCCATTGACTTGAAATTGCTTGATGAGGTGTTCGGAGTCAACAAGGTTTTTTGAACACCCCAGCGAGATAATGTCTACTTTGTTTTTTCTCATGCTCTCGCCCTTACTTGCCAAATAGCGACTTCACAAATTCCCCTTTTCTAAATATTTGCAAGTCTTCGATGCCTTCTCCCAGACCGATATATTTTACTGGTATTTGAAATTGGTCGCTAATGCCAATCACCACGCCACCTTTGGCAGTGCCATCAAGTTTGGTAATGGCAAGGGCATTGACCTCGGTAGCGGCCACAAACTGCTTGGCTTGCTCAAAGGCATTTTGACCTGTTGAGCCGTCAAGCACAAGCAATATCTCGTGAGGCGCATCGGGCACCACCTTTTGCATCACGTTTTTGATTTTGGTGAGCTGGTTCATGAGGCTCACATTGTTGTGCAAGCGACCGGCAGTGTCGATAATCACAACATCGGCACCTTGTGCTTTGGCACTCGACACGGCATCAAAGGCTACCGAGGCAGGGTCGGTGCCCATTTTGTGCTTAATCACAGGCACGCCCACTCGTTGTCCCCATATTTCGAGTTGCTCATCGGCGGCAGCTCGATAGGTGTCGGCAGCACCCAGCACCACAGTGTTTCCTGCCTTCTTGAAGTGATAGGCAAGTTTGCCAATCGTGGTTGTTTTGCCCACTCCATTCACTCCCACTACCATAATCACATAGGGTTTCTTCTCGGCAGGAACAGTGAAGTCTTCCATCTCGACATTGTTGTTGTCGGACAGCATTTGTGTGATTTCGTCACACAGCAAGTCGTTGAGTTCGCTGGTCCCCACATATTTGTCTTTGGCAACACGGGCTTGAATGCGATCAAGAATTTTCAATGTGGTGTTCACGCCCACATCACTTGTGATGAACACTTCCTCTAAATTATCGAGAACGTCATCATCAATTTTTGATTTTCCAGCAATGGCATGTGTGAGTTTGCTGAAAACACCTTCTTTAGTCTTGGTCAAGCCCTTGTCGAGGGTTGCTTTTTTCTCTTTTGAGAAGAAGTTGAAAAATCCCATGCTTTATAGTTTGAATTATTCTACAAAGTTAGTGCATTTTTTCGGTAACATAAAACTCTTGTTGGGTCAAAAAGGATTCGTAGATTCAACTTCAAAATGCAACTACGTTTGCAAATTTAAGTAAAAGGTC
>CAMYCE010000080.1 GCA_947254205.1 uncultured Prevotellaceae bacterium | reverse complement strand
GAAAAGCCTAAGATATTTTCTTATTGCGACCTAATGACCGATTGGGGTTTAAAATTTGCAGATTTAATATATTTGCTTAATTTTGTAGCCTTAATATAATTATAACAACATTTGTCATATCCATTAACTGAGATGATAACCAATTTCAATGCAGCAAAGGACAGGGAAAATGTCTTTATCAAGATTTTTAAGTTCTACCGCGATGGCTTCAAAGCCATGACTGTGGGCAAGACGTTGTGGGTTATTATATTTATCAAGCTGTTTGTTTTCTTCGTGATTTTGCGATTCATTTTCTTTCCCAACTTTTTGAATTCAAAGGCCGAAACCGACCAAGAAAAAGCAAATTATGTGAAAGAGCAGCTCACCAAAAGGCGGTGAATGGGAGCATAACTAAAAAACTAAATAAACAAAAAAAAAATTACACAACATGATGAATGAACTAATGAACGTCGTAGACTGGTCGCGTGCTCAATTTGCACTCACCTCCATCTATCATTGGCTCTTTGTGCCGCTCACTCTTGGGCTGGGCGTGATAGTAGCCATTATGGAAACTCTCTACTATCGCACTCGCAGCGAGAAGTGGCTGGCCACCACCAAGTTTTGGATGACACTATTTGGAGTGAACTTTGCCATTGGTGTGGCCACTGGCATTATTCTTGAATTTGAATTTGGCACCAATTGGTCAAACTACAGCTGGTTTGTGGGCGACATTTTTGGCGCTCCACTTGCTATCGAGGGTATTTTGGCCTTTTTCATGGAATCAACCTTTATCGCAGTCATGTTTTTTGGCTGGAAGCGCGTGAGCCCCAAGTTTCACCTCGCCTCTACATGGCTCACAGCCATTGGTGCAAGCCTCTCGGCTCTGTGGATTTTGGTGGCCAATGCTTGGATGCAAGACCCTGTGGGGTGCCATTTCAATCCTGCAACCATGCGCAACGAGATGACGAGCTTTGCTGCCGTGGCACTCTCGCCCATGGCGGTGAACAAGTTTTTCCACACAGTGTTTAGCGCGTGGGTGCTGGCCGGCACCTTTGTGGTGGGTGTGTGTGGCTGGATGTTGCTCAAAAAACGCAATGTCGAGCACTGCTACCGCAGCATGAAGGTGGGCGCATGGGTAGGCGTGGCAGGCATTGTGCTCACGATTGTCACAGGCGATAGCTCGTCGGTGACCATTGCCGAGCGTCAGCCCATGAAACTGGCAGCCATGGAGGGGCTATATCGAGGCTCCAACGGGCAAGAAATTGTGGCATTTGGCATTTTAAATCCTGCCAAGACAGTGGAAAACAACGAAGACCCCTATCTGTTTAAAATAGGCATTCCTCGCGGATTGTCGCTACTTGCCACCAACAGCCTCAATGGCTTTGTGCCTGGTATCAACGACATTATCGACGGGGTGAAGAAAGACGAGAATGGCAAGTTGCAACGAGGCGTGTCGTTTGCCGAGCGCATGGCACGGGGCAAGCGTGCTCAAGAGGCGGTGAAAAACTATGATGCCGCCATGCGAGCTGGCGATAAAGTGGCCCTGAACCACATCAACCAAACGCTCGACGAGAACTTCCGCTACTTTGGATATGGCTACCTCGACAAGCCCGAAGAGGCCGTGCCCAATGTGGCTCTCACGTTCTACACATTCCACTTGATGGTAACAGTGGGTAGCTACCTGTTGCTATTCTTGTGCCTGAGCCTGCTGTTTGCCTACAAGCGCGAGTTGCTCGACCGTGCCAAGTGGGCACGCTGGTGGCACATTGTGGCCATCGCAACGGTGCCCCTCACCTACTTGTGCAGCGCAAGTGGCTGGATTGTAGCCGAAGTGGGCCGACAGCCTTGGACCATTCAAGACCTCATGCCCAACAAGGTTGCCATCAGCGACTTGAGCGCAAGCTATGTGCAAATCACCTTCTGGATTTTTGCCGTTATCTTCACAGCCTTGCTCATTGCCGATGTGAGCATCTTGTGCAAGCAAATTTCCAAAAAATCGCAAACCAATCTCGACACTATTAAACAGTAAACTATCATGACATACTATATTTTGCAAAACTACTGGTGGCTCATTATCTCAATATTGGGTGCACTGCTTGTGTTTCTCCTCTTTGTGCAAGGAGGACAGTCGATGCTTGTGAGTGTGAAAAATCCCGACCATCGCACCATGATGGTAAACTCAATGGGGCGCAAGTGGGAGTTCACCTTCACCACGCTCGTCACCTTTGGCGGAGCCTTCTTTGCCTCGTTCCCACTTTTCTACTCTACCAGTTTTGGCGGAGCCTACTGGCTGTGGATGTTCATCTTGTTTAGCTTTGTGTTGCAGGCAGTGAGCTATGAATATCGCACCAAGCTGGGCAACGTGTATGGCACCCGCTTTTTTGATGCTCTGCTGGGCTTCAATGGCTTGGTGGGGCCTGTGTTGCTGGGTGTGGCAGTGGGCAGCATGTTCTTTGGCAACGAGTTCACGGTGACCAAAACCAAAGTGCTCGACGTGACCAACTCTGCCATTTCGACTTGGGGAGCCGGTCATGGCCTCGAAGCCATTGCTTGCTGGAAAAATCTGCTGTTTGGCTTCATGGTGTTTTTCTTGGCACGCACCTTGGCTTCGCTCTATTTTATCAACAACATCAATAGCGACAGCTTGAGGGCATCGCAACGCCGGCACCTGCTGGTGAATGCCGGCACCTTTGTGGTGCTGTTTTTAGCCACCCTTGGCGTGATTCTCACTGCAAGCGGCGTGCACATCGACGACAACGGCAATGGCAGCTGGGTGCCCTATAAATACTTGCACAACTACATTGAGATGTGGTGGATGCTCGTGATGCTACTCATGGGTGTGGTGATGGTGCTGTGGGGCATTGGCAAAACCCTGTTGCGCCCTGCCTACACTGGTGGCATCTGGTGGGCAGGCCTGGGCACAGTGTTGGTGGTGCTCACCCTCTTTTGGGCTTTGGGCTACAACAACACGGCCTATTTGCCATCGCTCACCGACTCCAACAGCAGCTTGAGCCTGCGCAACAGCAGCTCGAGCTACTTCACCCTGCAAGCCATGACATGGGTATCGTTGCTGGTGCCCTTTGTGCTTGGCTACATCGTCTATGCCTGGCATGCACTCGACCACAAAAAAATCACCAGCGAGGAGATGCACACAACCGACGAAGACGAGAAATATTAACCCAAAATTGGTCGCAATCAGATATTTTTTACGCTCTACTGCACAACGCGGTAGGGCGTAATTGCTTGTTATCGCAAACCATCAAGAAAATTCTCTATATTGGTCATTTGGCTAAGGGCAACCTCGTGCCCCAGCTCATAGGCCTGAGTCATCACTTGCCCGTTGTGGCACACATGGCCAATGGGCAATTTCTCGGCAGGGCGCACCACCACAATATTGCCAGCCCGTTCTTGCTCAAGCACCAACCCACGCTTCATCTTTTTGCAATATTCCATAAACATTCCTCCCATTTAACCCTCCACAAATCTACCCAAAAAAGAGCGAGTAAAAGAACCCGCTCCTAATGTTTTCACAACGGAATAATCCTTATTGTGAATTGCTTCAAATTTGTAAGGCAAAGATAAGGTAAAAATAAGAAATAAACAAGCAGAGACGTTAAAATAAAAATAAAAAATCGTATTTTTGTCAAAGATTAATTAATTAATAAAATTTTCTATGAAAAGAATATTAGGGCTGGACCTTGGAACCAGCAGTATTGGATGGGCAGTAGTAGACCAAGCTGTCGATCAACAAGAAAAATCACGCATCATCAAGCTGGGAGTGAGAGTGAATCCACTCACAACCGATGAAAAAGGAAACTTTGAAAAAGGCAAGAGCATTACAACTACAGCCGATCGCACCCTGAAACGTGGTATGCGACGCAGTTTGCAACGCTACAAGCTGCGTCGTGATGAGCTAATCAAGGTATTAAAAGCCAATGCTTTTATAACCGAAAATTCCATTTTAAGTGAAGATGGAAACAACACGACCTTTGAAACCTACCGATTGCGTGCAAAAGCTGCACGCGAGGAAGTCACTCTTGAGGAATTGGCACGAGTGCTCTTGATGATCAACAAGAAAAGAGGCTACAAAAGCAACCGTAAAGCCAATGATTCAACAAG
The DNA here is from genome assembly GCA_947254205.1 of uncultured Prevotellaceae bacterium. GTDB lineage: Bacteria > Bacteroidota > Bacteroidia > Bacteroidales > Muribaculaceae > Sodaliphilus. Next base: position 5,966 of record CAMYCE010000080.1, on the reverse strand, counting down.
TGATAGCGAGAATGGAGAGGCAGGAGAACTAATTGATGGTATGGAAGTAGCCTTGAAACTTCATGAAGAGAATATTACTCCCGGAGATTATGTTTATTCTCTTCTCAAAAAAAATCATCGAGGCATTCCAAATTTCTACAGGTCGGACTTAGAGGCCGAACTCGACTTGGTTTGGAAAAAGCAAGAACAGTTTTATCCCGAAATCCTCACACAAGATATTCGCAAGAAAATGGTGGGAAAAGGCAAAACCGAAACAGGAAAGCTATTTTATGCCATACACAAAATATATGCAGCCGAAGAAAAGGATAAAAAACTTAAACTATTGGTTCCCTTTAGATGGAGAAGTGAGGCTACCAAGCAGCAACTCCCGGTCGAGCAAGTAGTGGCTGTAATTGCTATGATAAATGGCGACATCAGGTCATCAAGTGGCTATTTGAGTGCTATCAGCGACCACAGTAAGGAATTGTATTTTAACAAACAAACGGTGGGCGAATACCTGTGGAGCGAACTACAACGCAATCCACATGCTCGCACCAAAGGGGTGGTGTTCTATCGTCAAGACTATATCGACGAGTTCAACACAATATGGGAAACTCAGCAAAAATTCCATGAACAACTCACCGATTCTTTAAAAGAGGAATTGCGCGACATTATTATTTTCTATCAACGTCGCCTCAAGTCAAAAAAAGGCTTAATCTCCTTCTGTGAATTAGAGGGAAAAGAAATTACAATAGTGGTTGATGGCAAAGAAAAAAAGGTGAAGTCGGGACCTCGTGTGTGCCCCAAGAGTTCTCCCTTGTTTCAGGAATTCAAGATTTGGCAAGAACTCAACATTCTAAAGCTTAGCACAAGTGATAACAATTCTATTTTTGGAGAAAGCACCTACTCCTTAAATGCCGAGCAACGACAAATACTCTTTCGTGAACTGTCATATTCCACAAAACTCTCCAAGGCTCAAATTTGCAAGATTTTACACATCAAGCCCAAAGATGTTCGCCTCAACTATGAAGAGTTGCATGGCAATAGCACCGGAGCTGCTCTCATGAAAGCTTGTAAAAAAATAATTGAAATGAGTGGTCATGATGCCGAAAATTTCGACAAACTCACCGTTGATGAAAAATTGCAACAAGTAGAGCAAATATTGCCTCTACTGGGAGGTGACACTGCTTTTATGCACTTCGATGCTACCTCCATGGAGCACAATGCCATGTTCAAGCTGTGGCACTTGCTTTACTCCTATGAAGGAGATAATTCCAAGACAGGCATTGAGCAACTCAAAGGGCATGTCATGGCCATCACAGCTCTACCTCAAGAATATGCTGCAATCATTGCTGGTGTGAATTTTGAAGACGATTATGGAGCATTGAGTAGCAAAGCAATCAAGAAGATATTACCCTATTTAGAAAAAGGGTTGGTATATAGCGAAGCCTGTGAGCAAGCAGGCTATCGGCACTCGGCTGCCTCACTCACCAAAGAAGAGATAGAGGCGCGCGAGCTTGTTAAGCAAATGGATTTACTCCCCAAAAACAGTTTGCGTAATCCTGTGGTTGAGAAAATCTTGAATCAAATGATTTGGGTGGTGAACGCTTGCAGTGAAGAATATGGCCCATTTGATGAAATTCACATCGAAATGGCACGAAGCCTCAAGCAAAGCCAAGAACAACGCGATCGCGCAACAAAAAAACTAACCGACCGAACCAAAGAAAGCGAAAATATCAAAAAAATACTACAAGGTGCTCCTTTCAACATTGCACGCCCCAGTAGGAACGACATCATTCGCTATCGCCTATATTTAGAGCTTGAACCCAATGGCTACAAAACGCTGTATTCCAACACCTACATTAGCAAAGAGAGACTCTTTACCCGCGACTTCGATATTGAGCACATCATTCCACAAGCAAAAATTTTTGACGATTCTTTCACCAATAAAACAATTGAAGCAAGACAGGTAAATATCAACAAATCGAATCGAACCGCCTTTGACTTTGTAGCATCACAATATGGAGAAAAAGAACTTGCTAAATATCGTCAACGAGTAATAGCATTGTTTGACCAAACCAATAAAGCCAAAAAGGAACGCTTGCTCATGACCGAAAAAGACATTCCAAGTGATTTTCTAAATCGTGACTTGAGCGACTCTCAATACATTGCACGAGAAGCCAAGCGTATTCTCTCCCAAATCACCCGTGTGGTTGTGCCAACCATTGGTTCTATTACAGCCCGATTGCGCGAAGATTGGCAACTGGTCAATGTGATGCAGGAACTCAATTGGAATAAATACAACCAATTGGGGCTCACCGAGGAATATGAAAATAGAGATGGACATAAAATCAAAAAAATCAAAGATTGGACCAAGCGTAACGATCATCGCCACCATGCCATGGACGCACTCACTATTGCATTCACGCAACTTGGACACATTCAGTTGCTCAACCACTTGAACACTCTTCATGGTGATAAGGCTCAACAGCGCTATCTCGACATGAAACAAAAGTATGTGAACGAACGCCGGTTCATTCCGCCCATGCCTCTCAACGAGTTTAGAGCCCAAGCCCTCAAGCACCTTGATGCCATTTTAGTCTCTATTAAGGCCAAAAACAAGGTGGCAACACTCAACGTGAATAAAACCAAGAGTAAAGAGGGCATTAAGCGCCAAAAAACATTCACGCCGAGAGCACAAATGCACAACGAAACCATTTATGGTAACTCTCTCCACTATGAAGCCAAGATGGAACGCGTGGGGGCAAGTTTTGATGAGCATAAAATTGCAACCGTCGCTTGCAAAGCTCATCGCGAAGCTCTGCTCAAGCGGTTGCAACAATTTGGTGGCAATGCCAAAAAAGCATTCACTGGGAAAAATGCGCTCGACAAAAATCCTATTTTTCTTGACAATGCACACATTCATGCTGTGCCTCTCATGGTAAAAACTGTGACTCAAGAAAGAATGTTTACCATAAGAAAGCCCATTTCACCCGATCCCAAGGTGATGGAACAACTTATCAAAAAATCAGTAGACAAGGGGGTTAAAAATGCTCTTGAAAGACGCTTGGAGCAGTATAATCAAGATTACAAAGCAGCGTTTTCTAATATCGACGAAAATCCCATTTGGCTCAATGAAGAGAAAGGCATTGCTGTTAAAAGCATTACCATCAAGGGGGTGAATGAAGCTACTCCCTTGCATGAAAAGTGCAATAAAGATGGGGCTTTCATCACCCAAAATGGTCGCCGAGTACCTGCCGACTATGTGAGCACAAGCAACAACCACCATGTTGCCATTTTTGAAGATGCTGATGGCAATTTGCAAGAGCACATTGTTTCATTCTTTGAGGCCATGGCATGTGTCAATCAAGGTCTGCCCGTTGTCGACAAGCACTATAATAGAGAATTGGGCTGGAAGTTTCTTTTCACAATGAAACAAAACGAATATTTTGTGATTCCCGATATTGAGCATGGTTTTAACCCCTCGGAGATTGATTTGAAAGACGAATGTAACTATCCGTTGATAAGCAAACATTTATATCGAGTACAGAAATTAAGTACCAAATACTATGTTTTTAGACATCATCTTGAGACAACAGTTGAAGATAACAATACACTGAAAGGTGTCACTTGGGTAAGAATCACAGGTCTTAATAACCTAAAAGGGTTTATTAAGGTGCGTGTCAATCATATTGGCAAAATTGTTGATATTGGAGAATATTAGAGCCTATGATTAAGCGGACGTTATATTTTGGAAATCCGGCTTACTTGAGTCTGCGCAATGCTCAACTGCTCATCAAGCTACCCGAAGTGGAGTGCAACGGCACTGTGCCCGATAGTTTCAAGCACAGTGCCGAGCACACCATTCCCATCGAAGATATAGGCGTGGTGGTGCTCGACAACAAGCGCATCACCATCACACAAGGTCTGCTGGAACGACTCTTGGAAAACACTTGCGCAGTGATCACTTGCGACAGCACTCACATGCCTGCAGGCTTGCTCCTGCCCCTCAACGGACACACCATTCAAAGTGAACGTTTCAGGCCACAGGTCGACAGCTCTAAACCATTGCGCAAGCAACTGTGGCAACAAACTGTGCAAGCCAAAATAGCCAATCAAGCCGCCATGTTGCAACGCTTGGTGCCCGGCATCGAGGTGGGCAACATGCTGGCATGGGTCACACAAGTGCACAGCAACGATAGCACCAATCTCGAGGGGCGTGCTGCAGCCTACTATTGGAAATGCTTGTTCCCCGAAATCAACAAGTTTGTGCGAGGCAGGGAGAGTGATGCGCCCAATCATTGGCTCAACTATGGCTATGCCATATTGCGGGGCGTGGTGGCGCGATCGCTCGTGGCAAGTGGATTGATGCCCACACTCGGCATTCACCATCACAACAAATATAATGCCTATTGTCTTGCCGACGACATCATGGAGCCCTATCGCCCATTTGTCGACCAACAGGTAAGAGAAATGATAACAACACATGGCATTATCGATGCCTTAAACACCGAGATGAAACGCGACTTGCTCTCAATTCCCACTCTCGATGTTAAAATTGAGGGCAAGCGCAGTCCGCTCATGGTGGCAGTGTCGACAACCACCTCATCACTTGCCAAGTGCTTTGCAGGAGAATTGCGCAAAATCACCTATCCTGTGCTGCCCTAAGTTTCTTATTGCTATCTTTTCCAAAATGCAACGCCTTAGTGAATATAGAGTTATGTGGGTCTTGGTATTCTATGACTTGCCAACCGAAACAAAAAAGGAGCGCAAAATTGCAGCTCAGTTTCGCAAGGACATTATGAAAGATGGCTTTGTGATGTTTCAATTTTCTATCTACCTGAGGCATTGTCCCAGCAAAGAGAACGCCGACGTGCACATCAGGCGAGTGAAATCGCTGTTGCCCAAAAGCGGCATGGTGGGCATTTTGTGCGTCACCGACAAGCAATTTGGAGCAATGGAACTCTTTCACGGTGCCAAAGAAAAAATCCACCCACTTGCCCCTCAACAATTAGAATTATTCTGAATTCAATTCTGATTTTTTAGTCCACAAAACAGTCTGTTAAAAAACCATAAAGTCAATTTTTCAATCTCATTGATTCCGTGCGACAAGAAGAAAGTTTAAAGTTTCATGAAATTATAGCGAGCATTTAAAATCAAAAAGTCTGGCGATTGACCAGACTTTTTGATTTAGGAAACACATTATTTTTTCAACAAGAAAACCTTATAAAACATTAATTACCATTAAGTTAGTTACATCGAGTTGTGTTACCTAAAACAAAGATACAAATTTGAAAGCAATTCACAACCGGGTAGCTTTGATAGCGCGCAAATTAAAAGTTGTGTTACCTAAAACAAAGATACAAATTTGAAAGCAATTCACAACTTCTTGGCACCTTTACCCCAAGTCCGTTTAGTTGTGTTACCTAAAACAAAGATACAAATTTGAAAGCAATTCACAACTGTACCTGTCTATCGCAGTGTCTATGTCGGGTTGTGTTACCTAAAACAAAGATACAAATTTGAAAGCAATTCACAACTGTTCTTCGTTCAATCCTGATGAGCAAGTAGTTGTGTTACCTAAAACAAAGATACAAATTTGAAAGCAATTCACAACACTGTAAAACCCTCTTTCAAAAGGTCATTAAGTTGTGTTACCTAAAACAAAGATACAAATTTGAAAGCAATTCACAACAACAAACAGCTAATCAAATTTTAAATAATGTTGTGTTACCTAAAACAAAGATACAAATTTGAAAGCAATTCACAACACAAACACTTTCAAAAAATCTGTGAGTGCTGTTGTGTTACCTAAAACAAAGATACAAATTTGAAAGCAATTCACAACACCACTTATATTTTTGCTAACATCATGTATGTTGTGTTACCTAAAACAAAGATACAAATTTGAAAGCAATTCACAACCAACTGGACTTCAGGCCTGTCTCTTATACACATCTCCGAGCCCACGAGACAAGAGGCAATCT
>CAMYCE010000079.1 GCA_947254205.1 uncultured Prevotellaceae bacterium | reverse complement strand
AGGAAAAGCCTAAGATATTTTCTTATTGCGACCTAATGACCGATTGGGGATTATTTCAACCCACAAAAACAAGAGCAGGAAGGTTAAACTCACCATCTTCCTGCTCTTGCTTTTATAGTGAAACCTGTAGCCTATGTGGCTCTACTTGATGATGATTTTCTTGTGGTTGTGGATATAGATGCCGGGTTGCAGGTTACTCTCGTCAACCTTGATGCCTTGAAGGTTATAGAAATTGGTATCTTGAGCAATGGGGTCTTGCTCGATGCTGTTTACTGCTGTGTTGGTGTTGGGGTTGCGATACACTTCTTTGCCATTTTCTCGCACATAGAACAGCCAGCTATAGCAACCACCAAGACCTGAAATTTCCGACATAAAAGGTGCTAACAAGCTACCGGGTTCTGAATGGCGGTAGGCCACATATCCAATGCCTTCAATAATAGCTCTGAATGGATCGCTACCAAATATCCATTTTTTGCGAGTAGTGCCATTGATAACTTCGGTTGATGCAGTGGGATAACGGCCCTCCTCCCTATTGAGGATTTCTCCACCTATTGCATTTTCGGGAGAAATGAAATCATAGAGAATGTACTCTTTATCTGGAGATGAATAGCTTTGCCCCCTATCTTCCAGCATATGATTATTGAGGCAATACACTACCTTGTTGTCTTCTCGCAACAAAGCTACTATGCTATCTTGCGACTTGTCGGGATTTTCACCTTTATAGTAATGGCATTTTTTGTAGTTTTTTCCTTTCACAAGGGTGTCGCCCTTCAGCTCAAGAGTGAAGTGCCAGTTTTCTTCAACAGGCAAACCGCAGGCAATGACTTGTGTGTTTACCCACTCAACGCCTTCACGCACGAGGGGAACATAACTCTCGGAGTTCTCGGCTTGTGTAGCCACATGACTACTCCCAAGTAGAATGGCAAGTAAAGTAAAGATTTTCTTCATATTATTAAAGTTTAAGTTGGTAATTGATTGTAAAATTAAATATTTTGTTTTGAAAAAAAAGTAAAGCGAGGTAAATTATAGTAATTTACCTCGCTATTTGGGCAGGAGTTGCAGCACTTGGGCACTGCGCGCCGGTAGGTAGAGCCTGAGCCAGCCCATGAGTTGGGGGGCGTGCTGTGGGTCGTGCTCGGTGAGGTGGTTCACGGTGGGGTCGATGTTGCCATAGCCACCATAGCATGGAGCATCGGTGTCGAGCACAAGGGCATATTTGCCGGCTGGTGCCAGCAACTTGTAGCCGTTGTAGGAATTCACCGGGCTGAAGTTGAACGCCATGAGCAGGTTGCCCCGCATGTAGGCGAGCACTTGCTCGTTGTCGTTTTCCCACAATTTGGCGATGGGCAAGTCTTGAAAATCGTGGGTTGATGCTATCAGGTGAATCATGTCGCTATCCCAGCGGTTGAGAAATTGATACTTGAGGTCGGCTCTATCGACCAAGCTCCACTGCCGTCGAGCATAGCAATGGCTCCAGCCGTTGCCCTCGCGCGGAAAATCAATCCACTCGGGGTGTCCCCACTCGTTGCCCATGAAGTTGAGGTAGCCACCATTGATGGTGGTGGCGGTGATGAGGCGCAACATCTTGTGCAATGCCATGCCACGGTCGACGGTGCTGTTGTGGTCGCCAATCATCATGTGCCAATACATCTCCTTGTCGATGAGGCGAAAAATAATGGTTTTGTCGCCCACGAGGGCTTGGTCGTGGCTTTCGACATAGCCAATGGCACGCTCATCGGCACGGCGGTTGGTGAGTTCCCAAAACATTGACGAGGGCTTCCAGTCTTCGTCTTTGAGCTCTTTGATGGTCTTAATCCAGTAGTCGGGCACGCCCATGGCCATGCGATAGTCAAAGCCCATGCCTCCCTCGCTCACAGGGCGTGCCAGCCCCGGCATTCCGCTCATTTCCTCGGCAATGGTGATGGCATGAGGGTTAAGCTCGTGAATGAGCAGGTTGGCAAGGGTGAGATAGGTGATAGCATCGGGGTCTTGCTGGCCGTTGTAGTAGGCTGCATAGGAGTTGAACGACGTGTTCAGCCCATGGTTGTAGTAGAGCATTGAGGTCACGCCATCAAAGCGAAAACCATCGAAGTGATATTCTTCGAGCCAATAGCGACAGTTGCTCAGCAAGAAGTGCAACACCTCGCGCTTGCCATAGTCGAAGCACAGCGAGTCCCAAGCAGGGTGTTGGCGACGACTGTCGCCGTGAAAATAGAGATCGGTGCTACCGTCAAAGCGTCCCAATCCCTCCACGTCGTTTTTCACGGCATGAGAGTGCACGAGATCCATGATCACAGCAATGCCGGCGGTGTGGGCTGCGTCGATGAGTTGCTTGAGCTGTTCGGGCGTGCCAAAACGGCTCGATGCGGCAAAGAAACTCGACACATGATAGCCAAACGAGCCATAGTAGGGGTGCTCTTGAATCGCCATCACTTGAATGGCGTTGTAGCCTCCTGCCACCACACGTGGCAACACCTGCTCGCGAAACTCGTCGTAGGTGGCCACTGCCTCTTTCTCGCCAGCCATGCCAATGTGGCACTCATAGATGAGTAGCGGACTGGTGCAGGGCTTGAAGCGTTTGGCTTGAAACTGATAGGGCACTTCGGGGTTCCACACTTGGGCCGAGAAAATGTGGGTGTCGGGGTCTTGCACCACGCGAGTGGCATAGGCAGGAATGCGCTCGCCCCAGCCATCTTGCCAGTGCACATGCAGCTTGAACAGGTCGCCATGCTTCATGGCTTGCCGGGGCAACTCAATCTCCCAGTTGCCACCGGTGGTGGCCCTCATGCGATAGGGGGTGCACTCTTTCCAGCCGTTAAACTCCCCCACAAGATAAATGGCGGTGGCATGAGGTGCCCATTCCCTCAGCACCCACCCCTGCTGTGCAGTGCGGTGCAAGCCATAGTAGTGGTGAGCGTTGGCATAGTCGCTAAGCTTGCCATTGTGGCCGGCAAGCTCTTGCCACATGGCCATGGCACGGGCATGTCGCTCTTTGATGACGGGAGCAAAGGGGGCAAGCCATGGGTCGCGGGCAATGAGTGGGAGTTGGGGTGCTGTCATTGACTTCTTGATTTTTGCGAGAAAATGTTGCATCATGATGCGCAACAATATACACAAAGATAGTAATATTCCTTGAAAAAACGTGTGGGTTGAAAATTTATGGTTGTTTTTGCACTGGTAACCCCTTAACGACCAATTTTTTGGGAAAAAGCTGTGTGACACTAATTTAAAAAATCATAAAGTAATGCAATTATCAGGACGTCGCGAGAGCGACAATGTTGAAGACCGCCGTGGCAACACCTTCGATATGAGCGACTTGCAACTATAATTACAAGAAAAATCAACGAATTAAGCGAATTTAACGAATAAGGAAGTGGCTCTGACCACTTAACCTTGCAACCTTCGTTAAACTCGCTTAATTCGTTGCTTTTAAGCAACAAATCGTGCCGTCTTAACTCCTTAAACTCCAGTCTCCTTAACTCCTAAAGAAAAACCCACTCACTCCTATTTAATTCTCCATCTGTTAAAGTGTGATTTTTGTCGGTCTTTGTGGATACTTAAAAAAAATGCGATTTTTATCTTTTAAAATAAACTAATTAGTTAACTTTGTTGTCCAAAAGATACTATTGATGGTAAAGAAGCGTAATTATGTGCGTCAGTTCTTTGCTTATAAGGACTATTTTAAAAGTTTTAAGCGTACACTTTCTTCGAGTGCACTTCAAAAGATATACTCGATCTTTATGCTTATTATGACGGTTGAAGAAATTCCCTCTACTTTCTTCCGTCCGATTGTAGGAATAAAAGGGTTGTTTGAAGTTAGAGTGGAAGAAGGTGGAAATATCTATCGTATTTTTTGTTGTTTTGACGAGGGTAATCTTATTATTCTTTTTAATGGATTTCAAAAGAAAACACAAAAGACACCGCTTAATCAATTGCAACGTGCAGAGCGTATAATGAAAGAGTATTTTAATGAAAAAAATAAATTGGGAGGAAAATGATATGACACACAAGGAAATGCAGGCAATGGGGCTCACGCCTATTGAGGACTTGATTGCTGAAGATTTTGGAGAAAGAGGAACAAGCCGGCGAGAAGAATTTGAATTGAGTTGCGATGTTTTTGTGTTGGGGGAGCAGTTGCGAGCCGAGCGCATTAAGGCTGGGCTTACTCAAGAGCAACTGGCTCAGAGGATTGGGACTAAAAAAAGCTATATATCACGAGTGGAAAATGGACATACCGATATACAACTTTCTACTCTTTATAGAGTGTTTCAAGGTTTAGGGCGAAAAATCAGTGTAGCAGTTTTATAGTATCTAAAACAACAAATCACACTAATTTTATTTCCACGAAATTTACGGAATTATAAGAAAAGCAACGAATTAAGCGAATTTAACGAATAAGGAAGTGGCTCTGACCACTTAACCTTGCAACCTTCGTTAAACTCGCTTAATTCGTTGCTTTTAAGCCACCAATCGTGCCGTCTTAATTCCTAAAGCCCCCCTTCGTTAAATTCGCTGAATTTGTTGACTTCCCTTTATTTGGTTTCGAGTTCGATGATGTAGTCGACTTCGCCTTTGGGCATGGTGAAGTTGAGTTTCACAGTGCCTTTCTTTTGAGTAAATGCCATTTTGTTGCCGGTGGCATATTCTCTTGCTTGTTTCACCTTGCAGGGCAGGTTGAGGGAGAGGGAGTTCACGCTGTCGTTGAGCACATGAATATAGAGGTGGTTGCCCTTGCGGGTCGACACCACGCGCTCGCCCTCGGTGACCTCGCCACCGGTGGTGGCATAGATGGTTTCGCCATGCTTTTTGAGCCAATTGCCCATGTAGTTGAGCCGGTCGAGAGCCGCTTGAGGCAGTGCGCCATCGGGTTGCGGACTCACGTTGAGCAGCAGGTTGGCACCTTTGCCGGCGGTGCGCACCAATAGTCTCACAAGCTCTTGTGGCGACTTGTAGCCCAAGTCGCGCACGTCGTAGCCCCACGAGTCGTTCATGGTTTGGCAGGTTTCGAGTGGCAGTCGGCCAATCGAGATTTTGTCGGAGTAGCCGGCTTTGTTCTCGCCGGGCACATCGCGTTCAAAAATTTGAAAATCCTCGCCTTCCATGGCTGTGAGGTGGTGGTTGTTGCCCACGAGGCAGGCAGGTTGCAACTTGTGAATGATGTCATATTGCTCTTGTAGGTGCCAGTTGAAGGGCGTTTTATCTTCCTCGTGGTCCCACACGCCGTCAAACCAAATGGCACCAATCTCGCCATATTGTGTGAGCAACTCGGTGAGTTGTCGGTTCATGAAGGCAAAATAGTGGTTCCAGTCGGCCTTGGTGGAGTCGCGACCTGTCAATCGGCCAGTGCGCCCCATGGGGTAGTCGTCGCGGGTCCAGTCGAGGTGTGAGTAGTAGAGGTGCAACTCTATGCCTTGTCGATGGCACTCGTCGGCAAGAGCCTTAATCACGTCTTTGCCATAGGGCGAATTCATGATGTTGTAGTCGCTTTGCCGAGTGTTCCACATCGAGAATCCCTCGTGGTGGCGTGAAGTGACGGTGATGTATTTAGCTCCAGCAGCTTTCACTGCACTCACCCAGCTGGCTGCATCAAACTTAGCAGGGTAGAAGGCGTTGATGCCTTTGGCATATTCCTGCGCATTGAGTTTCTCGACCTGCATGCTCCACTCGCCGTGGCCATACATGCTGTAGAGCCCCCAGTGGAAGAAGACGCCCAACTTGCTGTCGGCAAAGCGTTGACGATGTTGCAGGTTTTCTTGCGATGGCGTGTAGCCTTGTGCCCGGCCCTGCCCACACAGGGCAAGGCACATGAGCAATGTGGTAAATATCTTGTGTTTCATTATTGTTTAATCTTGAGAAGGGTGGTTTTGAGTTGGTCGCCCAAGCCAATGGTGTAGCCTTGGCTTGAGAACACGATGCGGTTGAAGGTGTCGGCAATCACAAACACGGGCAGCTGCGAGTTGGGCAACTTGAGCGCGCCTTTGAGCGCGTTGAAGATGCTGTGGTCGCTGTCTACACCATAAATGATGTTTTGAGGCAATCCAAAGTCGTTGCCGGCCAACTTGCGAGCGTCGGCCTCGTCTTCAAAGAGCAAAATGGTGGGGCGGTCGGGGCTCACCTTGGCCATGTCGCGCAGGGCGTGGTTGGTGGGTTCTTGCCCCACACCAATGATGCCCAGCACATAGTAGCCACGGCCGGTTTGCGACAAGATGCTCACGGGTTGCTGCTCAATGGTGCAGGCGTGCATGTCGAGCTTGTTGAAACGACTTTCGCTATCGAAGTTGCCAATCACCATCACTGCCCCTTCTTCTTTGCGCAATTCAAGGTCGATGCTTGTGGTTTGATCTTTCTTGATGTCAAATTCTCGGGTCGACACCAGCACTCCGCCACTGGCAAGGCGAGTGCCACTCACCAGCACATAGTGCCCCACGTCGAGTTTTGCACCAGCTTTAAAGGTGTTTTGCCAGTCCACGTTGTCTTCGTCGTAGTTGAGCAGTTGAATTTGTCCGTTCTCAATTTTGCTCAATGTGAAGTGGCTGTAGTATTTGGGATTGTCGACAATGCCATTGTTGGCATAGTTGACCACGAGAGTGCCTTGGGGGGCAACCTTGGCCATGCCCTCAACTTCCCATTTCACGTCGACCCAGGGTTGGTTGGCAGCCATGCGATATTGCACCTTGCCGGTGATGAGGTCTTTGCGGGCATCGATGTCGAGGCTGCGTGCTGTTGCCACAAAGAAGATGTCGCGGCTACGCTTGTCGGTGATGCGATATTTGTGCACGCCCACAACATTTTGGGCATAGCTCAAAGCGCGCTTGTCGGGGTTGAGGCGAATGTTTTTCTTGATCCATTGCACCAGCAGTTGAGGGTTGGCCTTGAAGGCCTTAGCCTCTTTTTTGAAAGCCTCTTCAAGATAGTGCTTGAAGGGCACGAGTGGCTCGTCTTCAACGCGTGGCGAGAGCTGGTTGCTACCGGCCGTCATGTTGTCGTCGAGCACTTCCATGGTCACGTCGCGCAAGTCTTTGTCGCTCAAGCCGTCGAGCAATTGGCGTGCACGCTCGCTTTGGCTTGCATATTTGGCAAAAAATTGCTCAATCGTGGCATGATTGCCCCGTGACTTGATCAAGTAGGGCAATTGCTCGGCACTGTATTTTTCTTTGTCTTTTTCGGTCACAAAGGTGGCAGTGTAGGCAGCGCGCATCGAGTCTTCTTGTTGAAGGCGCATTTTGTTGACCTTGACTTGCTTGTCGGTCACCAGTGGCATGTTGGCATGCTGAGCCGGTGGCGTGATGCCCATTGCTTGGGGCAAGGCTTGGTTGTTGAGCACAATGGTGACTTGTGTGTCTTTGCCAAACGACACTTTCTTGTAGCCATGATTGCCTGCCTTGTCGCTTGCCCACACGAGCATGTCGCCTTTGCCGGCGTTGAGGCTGGTGTGCCCCTGCTTGTCGGCAAATTTTGTGACGGCACTGAAAAACTCGGCATAGTTGTAGATCTTAAATTCCACCTTGGCTCCTGCCACAGCATGGCCCTTGGTGTCGACCACCTGAAAATTGACGAGGGCGGTGGGCGCATAGTTGCCCACGAGGTTCACCTCGGTGTAGTTGTTGGTTTTGAGCACGGTTTCTTCGGGACCGTTGTAGTTGCCAAACACACGGGTGTGCATGAGCATGGCGCGCGATGCCGGAGCATTAAACCAGCCCAAGTTGAGCACGGGTTCGGGCTCGCAGGCTCCCAAAAAATACCACTCGCCATCGGCCCAAGCCTCCACCCAAGCGTGATTGTCATCGGTGTGGGCCCAGCGTGGTGTGTAGACTTGCCTTGCCGGAATGCCCACAGCGCGCAGGGCTGCCACAGCAAGGGTGCTCTCTTCTCCACAACGGCCGGTTGCGGTTTTGATGGTGTTGAGCGGTGTGGAGGTGCGGGCATCGCTGGGTTGATAGGTCACGCGCTCGTGGCACCAATGGTTCACCTCAAGGGCAGCCTCTTTCATGGTCATGCCCTTCACTCTTGCCTGCAACTCGGTGGCATGGGTGGTGCGAAAGTTGTCGAGAGCCTCGTTGTTCACTCTCACGGGCAACACAAAGTGCCTGAAAATGTTGTCGGGAATTTTGTTGCCCCAAGCTGTTTCTTGTCGGGTTTTAAACGTCTGCCTGATGTTGGCTATGTAAAAATCTTGCGAGTAGCCTGTCACGTCTGATAGGGGTGCATAGGCATAAATGAATTTCAGGGCTTCAAGCTCTTGGGCGGTGAGCCCTTGCTTGTTGATGGTGAAGCCCACCAGTTTTTGCTTGCTTGCAAAGTCGGTGTCGACACTGGCTTGCGCAGTGCCACACAATGCAATAGCACACAAAATGATGCTTAGAACACGGAGTTTCATGAGGGTGTGTTGTCTTTATTTTTTTTAGAGTTATAGTTTTTCAAGAAAAGTTGCCCAAGTGAGGGGGGCACTCATTGGGTTGAGCAAAGATAACGATAAAATTGCAATTTCAAAAAAATGAAAATGGTCGCTCCATGCCGTTTCTCCCCTTTCATGTGGGCATCAACAATGGAAGCTCCGGTTTTTTCTCGGTTGGTAGTGACACTTGTTGCCGCATCGCCGGTGTTTCATCGTCCTTGTGTGTGTGATAATAGCAAAGTTTGCTATCAATCGAGAATAATGAGTTGAGGCAACAATAATTTTTTTTTGGGGGGGCGCTGCCTCAAGGCTGAGGCTGGGGCGTGGTGCCTTGTGGTGGCTTGCTACCCAGCAGCTCAAAGCTGTCGACATATACCTCGGTGATGTAGTGCTTAATGGTGTTTTTGTCCTCCCATGTGCGGGTGCGCAGTTTGCCCTCGATATAGAGTTTAGTGCCCTTGCGAATGTATCGCTCGGCCACTTCGGCATTTTTGCCCCACATCACAATATTGTGCCACTCAGTGCGTTCGGGCATTTGCACCCCGTTGGCGTTGGTGTAGGCTCGGTCGCTGGTTGCCAGCGGAAATGAGGCCACAACCTGCCCTTGAGCCGGATAGCGCACATCGGGGTCGCGCCCCACATTGCCCAGTAGAATAACCTTGTTGACTGACATTTTTCTCCCTCTTTGTTGGCTTGGTGTTGTTGTGTTTTTGCAGTGATAATTCTTGCCTCCCTACCTTTTTGGGGTTGGGAGTAGCATAGAGTTGTCGCGATCAATCTTTTTTTTTCAGAAAAAGAGATTTTTTAGCTTTGTTTTAAACCCAAATCGGGCATTAGGTTTCTTGGTATTTGACAATTTATTTTGAGGAGTTTTTGATTGATTTTGAGGGCGTTTAGCGGGCTAAACAACCGAAAAAGCAGTCAAAAAGAACCAAAATAAATGGCAAAGATGAAGAAAAGCCCAAAATATTATCTTCATGCGACCTAATGACCGATTTGGGGTTAAATGTTGGGGTCGTCTTGATCGATGGGCACAAATCGTGAAAAGAAGTTGATGGCCTCTTCGCGGGTCACGTCTTCGCGCAAAATGGCAAACACGGTGTCGGCACCAGCAAGTGTGCCCAGCACCTCGTGTGAGTGGCTCATGTCGATGTCGTAGGCAAGGCCTGCGGCATATCCGTTGCGCGTTTTAATCACCACAAAGTTTCCCGAAAATTCGATCGAGCTAAAACCAATCTTTTGGTTGGATGTGAGGCTTTTTTGACCCTTCATGAGCAACGAGTCTTGCAGGTTGTTGCTGTCGGGAATGATATACATGTAGTTGCCCATGTCATTGGCAACCTTTGTCACCTTCAACACTTTCAAGTCTCTCGAAAGGGTAGCTTGCGTGATGTCGAAGCCATGTTCCTTGAGCAGTTCAACAAGTTCACCTTGGCTGCCGATGCAGTGCTTGCGAATGAGTTCAACAATGAGTTGAAGCCTTTGTCTTTTGTTTTTCACCTTTAATCTTAAAATAAATCGTTACCTAAAAATGTTGTTTAGAACGCTTTTCCTCTTGTTTTTTTTACCAAAAGGGAGACTCTAAAATTTTTCAATCACAAATATAGAAATAAAAATGGGAAAAACGATAAAAAAAACGAGTAATTGAATGATTATTCAGCAAAAATTGCATTTAAATAGCTCGAATACCCTCTCTGTCGGGCGATTAAACCCAAATCGGGCATTAGGTTTCTTTGTTTTTGTCAAATTATTTTGAGTGATTTTTGATTGATTTTGAGGGCGTTTAGCGGGCTAAACAACCGAAAAAGCAGTCA
>CAMYCE010000078.1 GCA_947254205.1 uncultured Prevotellaceae bacterium | reverse complement strand
AGGAAAAGCCTAAGATATTTTCTTATTGCGACCTAATGACCGATTGGGGTTTAAATGCCTCCATGCATCGTCTCTACCCACCGAGAAAAACCGTTGAGTCGTGCTTAGTTCTTGAGTGAATAGGTGATTGTCGACACCACACGCAACGATTTGATGTAGGGCGTGTTTTCGTCGCGGTTTTCAATCGTGAACTGGCCTTGGTCGGCAGTGATGATTTTGTTGAGCTTGCCACCACTCATCTTGGCAAACTGGTCGGCAGTTTTGCGAGCGTTGTTGATGGCTTCTTCCATCATTTTGGCTTTCACGTCTTTAAACGATGTGAATTCAAACCTGATGCCACCCTCATCATAGCTGTCGATGATAGCCACGCCTTGGGTGAGCAACTCGCCTTGCTTGGCCTTGATGGCTCTCACCTTGTTGACCTGCTTTGAGGTCACGGTAATCACGTTGGTCACGTTGTAGCGATATTCCGACTGGTTGCCACTGTAGTCGTTGGCCTCACGGTCGTTTACGCGTGGAGCCTCAACGCTGATTTCGGCGTCGTTGATGCCATTTTTCTTGAGAAATGCAACCACGGTGTGATTTTTCAACTTAATGTCGGCATAGAGCATTTGCAAGTCGTTGCCCATCTCCTTGGTCACAATGGGCCACGTCACCTTGTCGGCAGGCATCTCCATTTCGGCAAGCCCTTTCACGGTGACTTTGCGATCTTTGTTCACATAGTTGTCGATGCCACTCTTGAGGCACAATCCCAGCACAATGATTCCGGCAGCAATGATGACTGCTTCGAGAATCCAACCTTTCAATGCGTTCATTTCAATAAAATTTAAATTATGGTGAATAATAAAAATAGTTTTAATTTCAGTGACTTTTAGTCGTTGTAGTAATATTGCTGATAGAGCCGGGCGAGAAAGTCCCAGTTGTCGTGCAACAATCGGCCCGTTGTGTCGCCCGGGAGCTTGGCATCGGGCACAAGCCCATGGCCGAAGGCATATTTTATGAGGTCGACAGGGCAACAGCCTTGACGGATAACCATTTCATGTGCCTGTGCAGTGGCTTGCGCAGCATCGTAGCATGGATTGCCGGGGTGGGCAATAAATTGTGCCACATCGTGGGCAATGAGCATGCCTCGGTTGCGATTGCCCAAAATCACAAAGTTGTTGAATTTCATCATTTGTGGCAGGTTGCCACCATCTTGCTTGGGCCAGCCCATTTTGTTGCACAAGAAATTTTCCATTTCATCATAGCTTCCAAAAAATGCTATCTCGCTGCCACCGGTGGCTTTAATGAGCTGTGAGTAGAGCTTGTGTGGCTCTTTTGAGGGGAGAGGCTCATTGGCAGGCATTGTGCCACCTACAATGAGTTCAATCCATTGCCCAATGGTGAAAGCCAGTGGGCCGGTGGGGTGGTTGAGCATGGTGCGATCGGCAAGGTCGTGTAGTTGATCTTCAAGATTTTTCGCTGCTTTTTTCTTGAGTTCCCGTGTTTCAATGCGTTGCTGTGCAAGAGCAAGTTTGGCGGCTGGTTTCATGAAATAGCAGTCAAAAAATAGCCATCTGCTCAAGTCGTATATGGCATTGGCATCTTCAACATCATCGATGTCAACTCCCATCACCATGTTATATTCGGTGGGCGTGGGGGCTGTTTCATATTCCTTGTCGAGCACCTTGTAGAAGAGCCGGGCAAGCCACTCGATGTTGCTGTCGAGGGGCAAGAACTCGCAGTTGTTGTGTGTGTGGCCATCGATAGTGTACCATATCACAAATTGCACGTCTTGCAGGTTGAGCTCATATTCAATGTAGTCGTCACCATCGCAGTCATAGAAAGGCAAAGGAGTGCCATATAGATGCTTGTGTGCCTCTACAAACGATCGCCATATCCCAGCATCGGCTATCACATCTTGATAGTAGCCCACCACAGCCAGCACCACCGCTTGCCGAGTGGCTTCGGGCAGGGCGAGAAACTTGTGGCTATTGTCCCACAACTTGGCCAGCAACAAGGCCAGTTGCAAGTAGTATTTGTCGCTTTCAACCACTCGTGGGTTGTTGGGCTGCATCTGCATGAAGTCTTTAACCGAAATTTCCATCTTGATGTGTGTGTGCGTGAGCTGTGTTTATTTATTTGTCGCTACCAGTGAGGTCGGGTGTTCCCACTTGAAAATCGAGTCTCACAAAATAGTCGTTGCTTTCTTCACCTCCGGCTTGGGCCGAGAGTTGGCAGGTGATGTTGCCTGCACTCGAAAAATAGCAGTCAAAACCATCAATCACTCTTTTAATCATGATGTTTTTGCTGTTGAGCGTGGCTTGCAACCTGTGCGACAATTCAATAGCTTCGCTTTTGGTCATTCCACTTTGCAAAAAAGTGATGCTATTAAAAATGCCTTTATCGCTAAACATGAATAGAGATGCCGAGAATTGAAATTGCTCAAAGGTGGAGTTCATGAGCATGATGTTTTGTCCGTCATTTTCGATTGTGAGCTTGCGTGCTGTGAGTTTTTGTTTGGCCTCCTCAAAGGTTGTGGAGCCCAATTGGCAGCCATAAAATTCACAGGGCATTGTGGCTGGGGGCACTTGTTGAGTGGCTGCTGTGTCGGTGTTCACAGGTGTGATTGCCATTGCAGGAGTTGTGAGCAACAGGGCTACAACTATGGCTATGATGTGCATAGGTTTCATATATTCTTTTTTTTATGACGTTGTTGGGCACTATTGATAGCATGCCCTTGTCTACAAATATAGAAAAAAAAGAACAATCATCAAAGGAGATTTGCAGATAAAAAAATCCTCGGCGTGTGAACCGAGGATTGGGCTTTTGGCTTGAGAGCCGCGAGCGGGACTCGAACCCGCGACCTTTTCGTTACGAATGAAATGCTCTACCAACTGAGCTATTGCGGCTGTTGCGATGCGACAAGGGCATCGCTATGCTTGTTTTTGCGAGTGCAAAGTTACGATTAAAATAGCGATTGTTTGCTATAAACGACCTTAATTTTTGCTTTGTTGAGCTTTAATTTTACTGCTGTGGGCAAAGCAACCGATGGAGCCACCTTGGTGATAATAGTTTTTTCCTGGGTAGAGCCATAGCCATCGTTGGCAACATAAGTAGTCACATCAATGGGTGTGAGCACCATGTTTTTGTCGTCTTCGGTTGCAACACCATGTTGCTTGTTGATGATGTTGAGCACATAATTTCGCAATCCCTTGAACGCATATTGTTTTTTGGTGGCATCATAAATGGCATAGAATGAGTCGCTGTTGTTGGTGAGACTGTCGCCAGTAAAAAACGCCTCTTTCTTGCCCTCTTTCACCATGAGCAGATATTGTGGGGGAGCAATGCCATATTTGTTGGCAACGGGCTCGGCTGGCAAGTATAGCTCAAGGGCATTGATGAGCGAAAGACCATTGGTGGTGTTGCGGTTATAGGCATCAATGATTTCTTGAATAGGGAATTTCACCTTCACTTCATATCCGGCTGGCCCCATGATGATGGGCTCGCCTGCGTCGATGAGCTGTTTCACCGAGTCGGCAACCTCAAATTTCACATTGTTGTTGCTGGCAACTTCAGGGGTAGAAGCGGCATATACTTGTAACACCGATTTATACACAGTGTCTACCTTCGCGTTCTTGTAGTGCTTGTTGAATCGCACTTCAAGCTCGGTGTTGTAGTAGTTCATGATGTGCCCCTCGCCATAGCTGTTGGTGATGTATAGCCCTGGGAAGTGTTGTTTAAACACAGTGGGGTCGCTGAAGGCCTCGCGATTGCTCTTGTAGAGATTAAAAATGCTTTTGGCATAGCTGGTGGGCAGGGGTATTGCTATTTCGCGATAGCTCACTTTCTTGTTTCCAATCAATGTGTCGACAGCCCTTGAACTTTTCACCGAGTAGGTGGTCGTGCCCATCAAGTCGCTCTTGCTGTAATAGCCACTTGGGTCAAAGTCGCTATAAAGAGGCGAGGGCAATTGCTTGTTGAGCCTATACACCTCCATGCGCATTGGAGCATTGCTGTCGCCTGTGAAGCCCTCGGTTGCGAGTCGCAACATCAAGCGACACGACCGGATGCTATCAACAGCCACGCCCAAGGTGTCGAGAGTGTTGGCAGGCATGAGCTCGGTGACAACATCGCTGGTGAGCCTGCCATAGCCCGGAGAGTGCACTTGTCCCAAGAGTTGTGCACTTGTGCGCGACAATATCTTGCTGTTTTTGACTGAATGGCCTGTGATGACAAACGAGGAGTCTTCGATAATCGACGACTTGGTGTCGGCAATTGACGACCCAATAGTGTCGTCGGTGCAAGAATATGCGCCTATGAGCATGAGCAAGGCGAATATCAGGTGAATCGACTTTTTCATAAATGTGTGCGAGTGTGAAAAAGGGTGTTTACAGAGATTTGTAAAATTCAATGTAGGCTTTGGCATTTGCGCTATTGTCGTCGCCTTGATAGGGCAAGAAGGGCAATCCTGATGCTTTCACCAGCTCCAAAACCTCAGGACGCAAGTTGTCGCTACAAGCCACCACGC
Organism: uncultured Prevotellaceae bacterium; assembly: GCA_947254205.1. GTDB lineage: Bacteria > Bacteroidota > Bacteroidia > Bacteroidales > Muribaculaceae > Sodaliphilus. Next base: position 5,709 of record CAMYCE010000078.1, on the reverse strand, counting down.
CATCGCAATGTTGAAGTGCAAGTTGGGTGAGAGCCATGTAGTCGGCTTTCTTGCCAGCCAAGTCTTTGATGTATTCTTCTTTGATGCCATCAAATTTGAGCTTCTCATAGAGTCGCTCATCAAGAGGCTCGTTGAAGTCTTCGGCAAAAAGTGAATACACAATTTTGACATCACGGAATGAAGGGTCATCGCAATAATAATCCTTGATATACAAGGGCGATAGTGCAGTGATCCAGCCCGTGCAGTGAATCACGTCGGGCACCCAACGCAATTTTTTCACTGTCTCCAGCGTGCCACGGGTGAAGAAAATGCTGCGCTCGTCGTTGTCGGCAGGCGAGGTCACTGTCTCCAAGTCTTTGGTGATATTGTGAGAAAAATAGTCTTCGTTAAAAATGAAGTAAACCTGCATGCGAGCCGGTTGCAAGGTGGCCACTTTGATGATGAGTGGGTGGTCGGTGTCGTCGATAATGAGATTCATGCCCGACAAGCGTATTACCTCATGAAGTTGATTGCGACGTTCGTTGATGTAGCCATACTTGGGCATGAATGTGCGTACTTCAACCCCATTCTCCTGAACGGCTTGTGGCAACATGCCACCCATAACCGACATTGGAGTCTCTTGAAGATAAGGGGAAATTTCTTGTGAGATGAATAGAACTTTGTTTACGTCCATGAGAGCAATCTTTTTTAACTTCTTGCAAAGTTACGTTTTTTTTTTGATAATTGCTAACGATGTGCCTGCCCTGCTTAGCTCTTTTAAGTAAAATCGCTATTGTTTTAACATTGCTAAATCTTTTTAGTGAAATGCCCCGTCGATGAAAAAGGCAACTTTGCATTGAGTTGCAAAGTTGCCTTGAATATAGTGTGTTGTGTTGAAAATGCGAACTTTTAGAATTCTGCATTTTTGGGAGTGCGAGGAAATGGAATCACGTCGCGTATGTTTTGCATGCCGGTGATGAACAAGATGAGACGTTCAAAGCCCAAGCCAAAGCCTCCATGTGGGCAAGTGCCATAGCGACGGGTGTCGAGATACCAGCTCATGTCGCTCATGTTCATGCCTCGACGTTCAATCTCGTGTTGCAACTTGTCGAAGCTCTCTTCGCGCACCGAGCCACCAATGATTTCGCCAATTTGTGGGAAAAGCACATCGGTGCCTTGCACAGTTTTGCCATCGTCGTTGATTTTCATGTAGAAAGCCTTGATGTCTTTGGGATAGTCGGTCATGATCACGGGTTTCTTGAAGTATTCTTCAACCAAGAAACGCTCGTGCTCGCTGGCAAGGTCCATGCCCCAGCTCACGGGGTTTTCAAACTTGTGCCCACCCTCAACGGCTTTTTCAAGAATTTCGATGCCTTGAGTGTAGGGCAGGCGTTTAAATTCTTCTTTGAGAATGCCTTCAAGACGCTCGATGAGCGACTTGTCGATCATTTGGTTCAAGAAGGCAAGGTCGTCTTTGCAATGGTCGAGTGCCCACTTCACGCAATATTTGATGAAGTCCTCTTCAAGATCCATCAGGTCGTTGAGGTCGATAAAGGCAACTTCGGGCTCAACCATCCAAAACTCGGCAAGATGTCGAGGAGTGTTGCTGTTTTCGGCACGGAAGGTGGGGCCAAAGGTGTAGATGGCTCCAAGGGCAGTGGCTCCCAGCTCGCCTTCGAGTTGCCCCGACACGGTGAGCGACGTTTGCTTGCCAAAGAAGTCGTCGTCATATTTGATTTTGCCTTGTTCGTCTTTTTCGAGCGTGTAGAGGTTTTTGGTTGTTACTTGAAACATCTCGCCTGCACCCTCGCAGTCGCTTGCAGTGATGAGGGGAGTGTGGAAGTAGAAGAATCCATGCTCGTGAAAATAGTTGTGAATGGCAATCGCCATGTTGTGGCGTATGCGAAACACGGCTCCAAATGTGTTGGTGCGCAGGCGCATGTGTGCGTTTTTGCGCATGTATTCAAAGCTTTGTCCTTTCTTTTGCATGGGATAGTCGCTGTCGCAGGTGCCATAGAGCGTGATGTTGCTACATTGCACCTCAACAGTTTGCCCTGCACCTTGGCTTTCCACGAGCTTGCCCTCAATACCAAGGCAAGAGCCGGTGGTGATGTTTTTGAGCAAGTTTTCGTCGACTTGGGTTGGGTCGACTACGATTTGAATGTTTTTGATTGTTGAACCGTCGTTGAGTGCAATGAATTGCACTTGCTTGTTACCGCGACGGGTGCGCACCCAGCCCTTGACGCACACATCTTGACCCACCAGTGAAGGGTTGAATATATCAACAACTTTTGTTCTTTTCATGTTCATGAATGCTGTGTGTTGTTTTAATTGTTTCGGTCAGACTTTCGCTCATGTGTTGAGTGAAAGTCTGACCAAAAACAGTATTGTCTTCTCGTTTATTCAAATGAATTTTGTTTCAAGAAATTCACCTCTTCTTGAGTGAGGTAGCGCCAGCGACCACGCGACAGGTTCTTCTTGGTGAGTCCTGCAAAGTAAACGCGATCGAGTTTCACCACATGGTAGCCCAGCGATTCAAAAATGCGACGCACCACACGGTTGCGGCCTGAGTGAATTTCAATGCCGGCTTGCTTGCGGTCGGTGGGCGACACATAGCTCACTGCATCGGCGTGAATGGGACCATCGTCAAGCTCTACACCATCGGCAATGTGTTGCATGTCTTCTTCTTTGATGGGCTTGTCGGTCCACACTTGATATATTTTTTTCTTGATATATTTGGGGTGGGTGAGTTTCGATGCCAAGTCACCATCGTTGGTGAGCAAGAGCACACCGGTGGTGTTGCGGTCGAGACGGCCCACGGGATAGATGCGCTCTTCGCAAGCACCTTTCACATAGTCCATCACGGTTTTGCGACCATTGGGGTCATCGCTTGTGGTCACGCAATCTTTGGGTTTGTTGAGCAAAATATACACTTTGCGCTCGCTACTCACGTCTTTACCGTTGTATTCAACAGTGTCGTGTGGAGTGATTTTCACGCCCAACTCATTCACCACTTCGCCATTCACCTTGATGAGACCTTTTTGAATCAGCTCATCGGCCTCGCGACGTGAGCAAATGCCAGCGTTGGCCATGAATTTGTTTAAGCGTATTTGCATGTTGGGATCCACTGCAGGCTCCTCATAGATAACGGGCTTGGGGCGTGGAGTGAATCGCATTTGTGGGCGTGGCCCTTGTGGCATGCGTTGTTGTTGCTGTGGGCGGTATCCCCCTTGTTGTGGGCGATAACCTCCCCCTTGTTGTGGGCGATAGCCACCTTGTTGCTGGCGGTAGCCACCTTGTTGCTGGCGATAGCCACCCTGTTGTGGGCGATACCCCCCTTGTTGCTGGCGATACCCTCCTTGTTGTGGGCGGTATCCTCCTTGTTGCTGGCGATAGCCTCCTTGTTGTGGGCGGTAACCACCTTGTTGTGGACGGTAGCCTCCTTGTTGTGGGCGGTAGCCACCTTGTTGTGGACGGTAGCCACCTTGTTGTGGCTGTTGAGCTGCATTTTCGCTTGGCATAGCATTCTCCTCGTTGCCGTGCATGCAGGGCTCTTGAGGTTGTGGTGCATTATAGCGTTGTTGCTGGTAGCGTGGGTTGTAGCCACGTTGCTGACCATAGCCACCGCCATAGCGTTGTTGCTGGTAGCGTGGGTTGTAGCCACGTTGCTGGCCATAACCACCACCGGGAGTGTATCCTCCTTGCTGTTCGCCTTGTTGCTCGTCTTGCATGTTACCACGGTTGAAGTCTACCCTCTCATAGCGTGAAGCTCCCATGTTGTCTTCGATGACTGGCTTGGCCTCGCTGATGCGTGGTCTCTTAGGTTTTTTCTCTAAACTCTCATCCATGACTCTTTTAGATTTGTTATTGTTTTGTTAAAAAATTAATAATTGCCGTAGGCCTCTCGGCCTTTAAGGATCAAACTTAATAAGCAATAATCGTTAATATGTTTACCTTATAGAAATCGTGACAAAGATAAGCGTTTTTCCCTGAAGTCAAGCCTTGCAAGTGCTAAAAAATGGGCTATTTTAAATTCTTTAACCCATTGCAACTTGCTTGTTCATGTCTATAACGACACAATTTTGCTCTTGTTCTCTTTTGTTGCGTGGGCTTGAGAGGCTTGCTCTTGGGGTTTAATAGCCGGTGTAGTTTTGTGGCGTGATGGATCTCAACTCGGCTTTCACTTGCTCGCTCACATCGAGAGTGTCGATAAACTCGGCTATGCGTTGCTGGTTCACCTCTTCGTTGGTGCGAGTGAGTGCCTTGAGGGTTTCATAGGGCTTTGGGTAGCCTTCTCGGCGCAATATCGTCTGCATGGCTTCGGCCACCACGCTCCACAGGTTGCTCAAGTCGGCATCAATCGACTCGCGGTGCAAAATGAGCTTGTTGAGCCCCTTGAGTGTGCTGGCAAGGGCAATGACCATGTGGCCCATGGGCACACCCACATTGCGCATCACAGTCGAGTCGGTGAGGTCGCGTTGCAATCTCGATATGGGGAGTTTGGTTGCGAGGAATGTAAAGATGGCTCCTGCCATGCCCAAGTTTCCTTCGCTATTTTCAAAGTCGATGGGGTTTACCTTGTGTGGCATGGCACTTGAGCCCACTTCGCCGGCTTTGATTTTTTGCTTGAAATAGTTCATCGAGATATAGGTCCACATGTCGCGGTCGAGGTCGATGACAATGGTGCCAATGCGCTTCATGGCATCGAGCAAAGCCCCCAAGTTGTCGTAGTTTGAAATTTGGGTTGTCCACTCTTCGCGCTCAATGCCTAATTTCTCGTTGAGGAATTTTTTGCCAAATGCACGCCAGTCGAGGTTGGGATAGGCGATGAGGTGAGCGTTGAAATTGCCTGTTGCACCGCCAAATTTTCCGCTGTTGGGCACAGCCTTGAGTTGCGTCAGTTGTTGTTCAAGCCTGTAGGCAAACACTTTGAGCTCTTTGCCCAGTCGCGTGGGCGATGCTGGCTGGCCGTGGGTTTTGGCAAGCATGGGCACGTCGTGCCACTCGCGTGCATGCTCGTTGAGCCAGTCGATAACTTCTTGCACCATGGGAATGAGAACCTTGTGGGTAGCATCTTGAATGGCCATGGGCATTGAGGTGTTGTTGATGTCTTGCGAGGTGAGTCCAAAGTGAATAAATTCTTTGTGCTGTTCAAGTCCCAGCTTGTCAAACTCCTCTTTCAAGAAATATTCCACAGCTTTCACGTCGTGGTTGGTGATGCTCTCAATGTCTTTCACGCGCTGAGCTTGCTCGGGAGTGAAATTTTGATAGATGGCACGCAGGTTGGCAAAGGTGCTGTGGTCTACCCCTGCAAGCTGTGGCAGTGGTAGCTCGCACAAGGCTATGAAATATTCTACTTCTACTTTCACGCGATAGCGCACAAGAGCGTATTCCGAGAAGTATTCGGCAAGTTGTTGGGTCTTGCCATGATAACGCCCGTCGATGGGTGAAACGGCAGTGAGTGGGCTCAAATTCATGATTGGTTTAGAGTTCAGTAGTAATTGTATTTTTTTTGTTGATATAGTGCTGCAGCGAGTTGTGAAAGTCTTGTTGTGAGAGGCTCTACACAAGGCTCGGTGCAGTGACGCAAATTTAGCGATAAAAACAATCTTTGCAAAATATATTTTTTATTTGCACATCTCAAAAACTTGTTATACCTTTGCATCGCTTTTCCAACGAAAAGGGGCGTTTAGCTCAGCTGGTTCAGAGCATCTGCCTTACAAGCAGAGG
>CAMYCE010000077.1 GCA_947254205.1 uncultured Prevotellaceae bacterium | reverse complement strand
GACATTCAGCAAGCGCTTGAAAGAATTTAACATAAACGTAATATATAATTTTTTGCGCGGCAATACATCACCTTTTGCATATCAAAACAATAGCTTTTGTCCGTCAAAACCTATTGTATGGCATTTCAAAACAATTTGGAGTCGAAAAAGACTTCGGTAACGAGCATAAAGACGGTGTTCTGCTCAAGAAAGGAGAAAGGCAGGTGTACCCAACCAGGAAAGTAACCGTAATCGCCTTTATAAGAATATGTTGCATCGTATTTGTGTGCAGGAATAAACTGGTGGTCAAAGTCTAAATCAACGCTGCTTCCTTCGTGTATTAAGCCAAAATGCTTAACCATCGTCAGAAGAAGTTCTTTTTCAAAGTGCGATTTCTCGCAACGAGCATGTACAAATTTCGTTTCACTCATTTGTATGCTTCGTCTGGCTTAACGAAATCGTTGGTTTAATTTCTCAGCCTTATTGAACTTATAGGCGTGCTTGGATTTATCACAAGTGTAAACCACATTTGCTTCCTTAAGTTCTTTTAAACCACGACCAACAGTGTCTGCCCCAGGAAGTGTACATTTGGGAGATAATGAAAACTGAGCAACGAGCGTGTTAATATCTTCCAAGCAATCAGCACCACATAAATAGCTATAAAACAGCGATGAAATAATATCACTATATTGGAATGCCGTACCTGTACTGCCACGCTGACCAAGCGAGGAGTCAATGACTTGATTGAGTCCAAGTTTGGAAAAAACATCCATTACGTGAAAAATTCCACCAAAAGAGGTTATTTTGTCAGATTTTATTGCTACTTTTGTCATGTCAGTTGATTTATTGTTTTACATGTTTAGTAGCACTAAGATAAGTGAATTTTCTGACATACGCAAGTGTTTGAATACTTTTATGTATCAGGCACTTGCATTTCTTGCAAGCAAAAACGCTGCGGAAATAAGGAAAAAAGCAATATGATAGACGACATTTTAACATTTAACAAACAGTTCGTGGCAGAAAAGCGATACGAAGAGTATATCACATCTGGGCAGCCCAATCGAAAGTTGGCGGTGCTCACCTGCATGGACACCCGTCTCACCGAACTCTTGCCCAAGTCAATGGGATTGAAAAACGGCGATGCCAAGATTATCAAGGTGGCAGGCGGCACCATGATTTCGCACTACGACTCGGTGATGCGGTCGCTCTTGGTGGCAGTGTACGAATTAGGATGCGAGGAAATCATGGTGGTGCATCACTCCGATTGTGGACTATGCCACATGGAGGCGCACCATTTCGAGGACCTCATGAGAGAAAAAGGGGTGACAGACGAAGCCTTAGAACAAGCAGCACAGTTTGTCAACCTCGACGAGTTCCTCCACGGCTTCGACGACATCGAAGCTGATGTGCAACGCATGGTCGAGGCTATCAAGCAACATCCGCTCATGCCACGCAACTTTGTAGTGAGGGGATTCATGATAGATTCGCTGACAGGAGAACTCACCGAAGTGGTGTGAAAAGCAAAATTGCTTGACAATATATAAGCACTATCGCTTGAAAATATAAAAGCGTGCCACTGCTTGTGAACTGCCGATGCCACCCTTGTTTTTGGCATCGGAGGGACAAGTGGTGGCACGCTTTTGTTGTCATTATTGGATAACAAGATACACAAAAAACGGTTTCTGCTATTTTTTGTCACAAAAAAGATTATCAAAGAAATCTTGTCGGAATTTCCATTCTAAAACCTTATCTTTGTGAATGCTCTCTACTGCCAAAACAAAAACAAACATCACATCATCAAGCACATGAAACGATATATTGCAACACTACTCATCGCGCTTTTCTTGTCGTGTGCCAGTCTCGCACAAAGCCTCGTTGGCGACTGGCAAGGCACTCTCAACGTGGGGCCCGGCATTCCGCTTGTGTTACACATCGACCCTGCCAATAGTGTCACGCTCGACAGCCCTGCCCAAGGGGCCACTGGCATGGCTTGCACAAGTAGCATCAATGGCGATAGCATTGAGTGGAGCATTGCCACACTTCAGGCACACTACAAGGGCACATTGTGTGGCGATAGCCTGAAAGGCACATTCACGCAAGGAGGCATGAGCTTTCCACTCCATTTTGGGCGCAAAACCGCGGCGAAGCCTACCCCAAAGCCCTATAAAGAGGAAGAGTTCACTTGCTCGCATCACGGCATCAGCTTGGCGGGCACACTCACCATTCCACAAGGCAAGGGACCCTTTCCTGCAGTGGTGCTGGTGGCAGGCAGTGGCGCACTCGATCGCGACGAAACCATATTGGGGCATAAGCCTTTTAAAGTGCTTGCCGACAGCCTCACCCGCCGAGGCATTGTGGTGGCACGCTACGACAAGCGTGGAGTGGGAAAATCGAGCATCGCCACAGGCTATGAAACCACCAATGACTATGCCACCGATGCCCATGCTGTGTTGCAACACCTGCAATCGCTCACCCATGTTGTCGACAGCCACAGGTTGGGAATGATTGGGCACAGCGAGGGCGGTAGCATCACCATCATGCAAGCTGCCGAGGGTGGGCTTGACTTTGCCATACTCATGGCTGCTCCTGCCGTGAAAGGCAAAGAACTCATGATCAAGCAAAACGAATGGATTGTGAAACTGCAAGGAATGCCGTGGACGGCTCAACTATCACAACAAGTGACCGATATTTTCACCGCTATCGACACATCGAGCGCCCCTGCCAACTTGAAAACCCAACTGAATGAAATGGCACAAGCTATTCCTTTTCTACAAGCCCAAATACCGGCACTCACCTCGCCATGGTATATCAACTTTGTGAAAACCGATCCCACTCAAAACCTGCAACGCATCGAGTGCCCCGTGCTTGCCCTAAACGGCGAATGGGACGCTCAAGTTGATTGCGAGCAAAACTTGGGCAACATTGCACGGCTGGTGAAAAATGCCACTGTCAAGCGGTATCCTCAATTCAACCACTTGTTTCAACACTGCAACAAGTTGGAAAGTAGCATGGGATATGGTTTCATTGCCGAAGACCTCAACCCGCAAGTCATCGACGACATCGCTCAATTTATTCTCAACCTTCCTTCCCACAAATAGCAACAGCAACTTGCACCCTGCAAGCATGGCAGGAGCAAAATGTGTTGCTTGCTCAAATTTTAGATCGAAATCGATTTAACCCCAATCGGTCATTAGGTCGCAATAAGAAAATATATTAGGCTTTTCCTTGCCTTTGTCATTTATTTTGGTTCTTTTTGACTGCTTTTTCGGTTGTTTAGCCCGCTAAACGCCCTCAAAATCAATCAAAAATTACTCAAAATAATTTGACAAAAACAAAGAAACCTAATGACCGATTTGGGTTTAAAACTCGGTGAAACTCAAGGGGAGCAAGCTCTTCATGCCCACAATGTGATAGATTTTGTCACGACCCACAAGCAAAATGTGAATGGGCCGACCTGCCCGAACCTCAAATTCAAGCAAGGCTTGGCGACACACGCCACAAGGCGAGCAAGGATCTTCGACAAAGTCGCCGTTTTGAAATGCAGTGATAGCTATTGCCGTGAATGCCACGCAGGGATAGTTGGCGCCTGCATTGAAGCAAGCACTGCGCTCGGCACAGATGCCTACAGGGAAAGCTGCATTTTCTTGATTGGAGCCTTTAATCATCACGCCATTTTCAAGCAAAATGGCCGCCCCCACATTGAAGTGGCTATAGGGGGTGTAGCTACTCTTGGTGGCTTCTTTGGCAAGGTCAACCAACTTTTGGTACTCACAGCTCAACTCATTGTAAGCAAAAACTTGTATCTTTGTAGAGATATTTTTCTCTGTCATGAAGCTAAAAAATTATCAATTATACAAATATATTCATAATTTTTGGAACTGCAACCTTAAAATCAACTTTTTGTTGATTTTAATGCTCATAGGCACACCTCAAGCTGTTTCTCAACGCCTCTCGGCACAATTTCTCAACTATATCGACCGGCACAAGAGCATTGCCATTGCTCATGCTCAGCAATATGGCATTCCTGCCAGCATCACGCTTGCACAAGGGTTGCTTGAGAGTGGAGCGGGGCAAAGCAATCTTGCCCGCAATGCCCACAACCACTTTGGCATCAAGTGCCATCGCAGCTGGAAAGGGCCTCGCGCCATAGTGGGCGACTCGGCCAGTAGCATTTGCTACCGCCAATATGACAAAGACGAAGACTCGTTTCTCGACCATGCACGATTCCTGCAAGGCAAACGCTATGCCCGACTCTACGACCTGCCCATCACCGACTACAAGGGCTGGGCGCAAGGCTTGAGCGACTGTGGCTATGCCGAAGACAAGGCCTATCCTGCCCTGCTCATCAGCCTCATCGAGAAATATGAGCTATTTCAATACGACAACGGTCAGCCCTTAATCGCCAAGCGCACCAAGCTCAAAGGCAACGAATCATCTACACAAGAAAATGATGCCGAAACCCATCGCAAGCAACTCAAGAAGGTAGAGTTCCTGCACCATGTGCATCGCAAGTGGGGTTTGCACTATGTGACAGCCCTGCGAGGCGACACCTATGAGAGCATTGCTCTTGAATTTAATCTCAAGCCCAACAAGTTGCGTGAATTTAACGACATCGACGACTCAAGCACTGTGCCAGCCACAGGCGATAAAGTGTGGGTAGAGAAAAAAGCCCGGCAAGCTCCTCAAGGTTTCGACTTCTACACTGCTCGCGAGGGCGACACTCCATGGAGCATCGCACAAGACTTTGGTGTGAGACTGCACAGCATTCTCAAATACAACCACCTCGATGGTGGCAGCACATTGCAAGCGGGCCAAGAGATTAAACTGCGGTAGCCATCAACCCACGATGGGCCACCGGAACGATTTGAGCTTGCGCTCCAGTTCTTTTTCACGCCCTCCAAGATATTGGTTGACCAATTCATGAAATTGAGGCGAATGGTTGAAATGGGTGAGATGCGCCAACTCATGGCAAATGATTAAATCGACCAACTCGGCTGGCAAAAACATCACATTGCGCGACAACTGAATCACCCCGCCACGGGTGCAATGCCCCAGTTTTTTCATGCCACGCCCCACTTCAAAGCCTTGAGGCTTCACCTCAACACGGCTGGCTACATTGTGGGCATAGGGCAAGAGCAATTCCTGCGCCTTATCGCTCATCAACGCTTGCAATGTTGCCGAAATGGAGCGCTTCACGCCTTCGTTGTTCATGTCGATGCCTTGTGGCACATTCAAGTAGAGACGCGAGCCCTCGTGCCCAAACACCAATCTATTGGGCAACACTCGTTGCTCGCCAATCACCACACTGCAATTCCAGCATTGAATTTCCTGCCCAACCCAATATTGCACCTCATGGCGAGGCATCGCCGCTATTTTCTCGGCATTTTCTTTTAAAAAGTTGCACACACGCTCGGCCGATAAATCCACAGGAATGGTGAGATTGACATGCCCGTCCTTCCACCGTGCAATGAGGCGACGAGCTTGAGGGCGAACTAAGATATAAACACGCCCCAGTCGAGGATCATCGAGAAAATACTTCATGCCTCACCGTGTGTGCTTTATCGGTTGTCTTTACCCCACATGAGCTTGGAGCGCAAAGTGCTGGCAAAATCATGCCCATTGAGTTGCACAACATGGGCACAAAAAGGAGCCTTGCCAATGTGCAACGTGGTGCCACTGGGCAAATTTGCCGTTTCACCATCAACACTCACCTGATAGAGCGAGGCACGGCTGCGCGTGGTGATGGTGAGATGGTGGCTATCGCGAATCACAACAGGGCGCATCGTGAGCGAGTGTGGAGAAATGGGCGACAACACCACACATTGTGTGAGGGGTTCAAGCACAGGCCCCCCAACACTCAAGTTATAGGCAGTTGAGCCTGTGGGGGTGCACACCAGCAGTCCATCGCCTTTGTAGGTGGTGAGTGGCGTGTTGCCCACGTTCACCTCCACCTCAATCATCGACGAGGTGTCTTGCCTCAAAATTGCAATCTCGTTGAGCGCATGGCGATGCCGAGGTTCAACACCACTTTCAAGCCCCAAAGCCAACATCGTGCGATTTTCAATGAAATAGTCGCGCTCAAGCACACGATTCACAACACCACAAGCCTCCTCAATGGTAGCCGTGGCCAAGTAGCCCAAGTGACCGGCATTGAACCCCATGATGGGCAGGTCGTGCCGTGCCGCCACATGGGCAGTGCGCAAGAAAGTGCCATCGCCTCCAATGCTAAACACCATGTCGGCATCGAGCATACTGTGACTGTCGAAGGTGCTCACTGCATGAAGTGCCGAGAGAGAATTACTGCACAAAAAGTCGTGAAACGAGCGTTCGATCATCACCTCTACCCCTTGCTTGAGCAACTCTTGCAAGAGGTTGTTGACATAGGGAAGCGACTTGTGCTGATAGGCGTTGCCAAAAATTGCAATTTTCATAAATCAATCTAAAAATAATATAAGGACACGTGATTTTAAGCGTTTTTGTATCCTCTTTTACTTTTATTCCTTATCTTTGCAACAAGGCAAAGTGACCGGGTAGTGGCAAATTTACAAATTAAATTGTAAATTGAGCCTATGAAACTCCAAAACTACCCCAAAACCACCTGCAAAAACTTCAATAATTATTGTGAGTGATGATAAATTTAAGTGTCAATATCAACAAAGTAGCAACCTTGCGCAATGCACGCGGCGGCAATGTGCCCAACGTGCTCCAAGTTGCACTCGACTGTGAGCGCTTTGGTGCCAACGGCATCACAGTGCACCCACGCCCCGATGAACGCCACATTAAACGTGCCGATGTGCTGGCACTGCGTCCGCTCATACGCACAGAGTTTAACATCGAGGGCTATCCCAGCGACGATTTCTTGAAACTGGTGACTTTGGTCAAGCCCTCGCAAGTGACCTTGGTGCCCGATGCCCCCGACGCTCTCACCTCGTCGGCAGGCTGGGAAATAGCTCCCAACATGGAATTTTTGACCTCAATCGTAGACCGCTTGAAAGATGCCGGAATACGCACCAGCATTTTTGTGAGCACCGATATTGAGAACATACGCCAAGCCGCCAAAACCGGCACCGACCGCATTGAGCTCTACACCGAGCCCTATGCAGCCGGCTTTCACTCCAACCCCGAAGCTGCTGTAGCCCCCTTTGTCGAGGCTGCCGAAGCCGCCCACAATGCAGGACTGGGCATTAATGCAGGTCATGACTTGGGACTCGAAAACCTCAAATTTTTCAAGCAACACGTTGCTCACTTGCAAGAAGTGTCGATAGGTCACCAGCTCATTAGCGATGCCCTTTATTTAGGACTCGAAAACACGATTAAGGCCTATAAAACTTGCTTAGAATAACAACTGAACATCTCAAAAAAAAACTATCACGATATAAACAATCGCAACCACAATGACATCATTAAATTTAATATTGGCACAAATGAGTGCCACTACTGCACCAACCGCTCAAGCGGCCGTGACCACCGAAGCCAACCTGTGGGAACTCACTCTCAAGGGGGGCTGGATCATGATCCCACTCGCCCTTCTACTCATCGTGAGTATCTACATTTTCTTTGAACGTTGCTTTGCCATCAATAGCGTGAGCCGAGAAGACAAAGACTTCATGCAACAAATCAGAGACTTTGTGCACAATGGCAAAATTCAAGAAGCACAAAACTTGTGTGAGAAAACCAACAAGCCCTATTCACGCATGATTGCCAAAGGCTTGAGCCGCATTGGCCGCCCCATGAACGATGTGCTCGTCACTGTTGAAAATGTGGGCAACATCGAGGTGGCTCGACTCGAAAAAGGCTTCTCTTGGCTTGCCACCACTGCAGCCGGTGCCCCCATGATTGGTTTCTTGGGCACAGTAACCGGCATGGTCAAGGCCTTCATGGCACTGGCAGGAGCAGGCTCAAGTGCCAATGTCACCATTCTCTCACAAGGCATCTATGAGGCTCTCGTGACAACTGTTGCAGGTCTCATTGTGGGCATCACGGCACTCTTTGCCTATAACTTCCTCACAAGCCGTGTTAATAAAATCATGAATAAGCTCGAGCGCAACACCATGGAATTCATGGACTTGCTCAACGAGCCCGCAAAATAAAGCATCAAGAAAATGGCATTAAAACGACAACATGACTCCCTGTCAATGTTTAGCATGGCGTCGATGACCGACGTTATCTTCCTGTTGCTCATTTTCTTTATGGTGACATCAACCTTTGTGTTTCCCTCGGCACTGGAAATCAACCTGCCCCAAAGCAGTCAAAACACCCAGCTCAAGCCATCGACCCGCGTCTATATCGACTCGTTGCAACACATGTGGGTAACACAAAACGACTCGCTCAAAGAGAGCGAACCCATGCCACTGCCACAAGAGCAACTCGAAGGGTTCTTGCTCTCGGTGAAAAACAGCAACGACATCGAACACCAATTTGTAGCACTGCATGCCGATGAGGCTGTGCCCTATGGCAAAATTGTGGAAGTGCTCGACAAAGGCTCAAAAGTGGGACTCAAGATAGTGCTCGCCACCAAGCCCTCGTCGCCAGGCTTCGCGTCAAGCGAGGCAACTTCAACGCAGCCACAAGCAGGCGATGCAGCCACAAGTGTTAACCCCACTACAGGCTACACCCAACCATAATGAACAACAAGAAAAGCGAAATAGCAGCATTTATCATCACGGCACTGCTCACCACGGCATTGTTGCTGTTGCTCGTCTTCACCCAATTGCACTTCCAATATCCGCCCGAAGGCATGGACCCCATCGTGCAACATGAAGATTCTATATTCATCGAAGAATTGGGGGGTGAAGAATTTGTGAAACTGGGCGACATCGCCGAGCCCACACCCACCGACAATGCAAGCGAAGCCGCCAGTGAAGATGCAACCAGCAATGTGAGCGACCAGCCACAGCCCGAAGGCGACGACCGTGAAGATGCAGGGCAAGTGTCGCCCGTGCAACCACAGCCCATCACCACCAAGCAGCCATCGCCCATGAAGGTGAAAAAAGACGACACCAAGCCTGAACCTGTGGTGAAACCGGGAGCCGCCAAGAGCAACCCCAAGCCCGCTGCGCCCAAACCTGCCGTGAAACGCGCAACAGCCTCATCGACCAGCAACGCCATCAATAGCAAGATGAAAAATGCATTTGGAGCTAAAGGCAATGGAAGCGGCAAGAGTCAAGGTTCGCCCGACGGCAATTCCAACAGTGGCCCCGTGCAGGGACACGCCAGCCTTGGGGGTGGACTGGTGGGCTACACTGTAGCCTACTGGGGGCGACCACACAGCCCAAGCATTGGCAGCGTGACGGTGCAAGTGCACGTGAACAATCGTGGCAAGGTGGTGAAAGCGCGAGCCGTGTCGGGCACAGGCGCAGCATGGGCCAATCAAGCCGTGCGTCGCAGTTGCGAGCAAGAATCGCTCAAGAGCGCATTCTCGGTGCCCAAGAATCGCACAACCGAGGGCATTGGCACAATCACATGGCGATTTAAATAATCGTGGCTTAAATCGCCTTAAAAACAGCACAAGCGTGAAGAAGCATGCACAGCATCTTCTTCACGCTTTTTTCACGACCCTCCCCCAATCGCACCCAAAAGCATCAAAAGAACAAAAAATAGCGTTTTTTTTAGCATTTTGATATTAGAAATAGCAAATAGTCGCAAAAAAACACTATATTTGTCTCACAAATGAACCAAAACCACCTGAAAATGGAAAAAATTGATAACTTAGACAAGAAGATTCTCGAAATCATCATGAAAAATGCTCGCATTCCTTCAAAAGATGTTGCGGTAGAATGCGGAGTTTCGAGAGCGGCAATACATCAGCGCATTCAACGCATGATCGACATGAAGGTCATCACCGGCTCGGGCTATCATGTCAACGCCAAAGTGCTGGGATATGCAACCTGCACCTACATTGGCATCAAGCTCGAGCGTGGCTCCATGTATCGAGATGTGGTGCCCGAACTGCTCAAAATAGACGAAGTGGTAGAATGTCACTTCACCACAGGCCCCTACACCATCTTGGTGAAACTTTATGCCCACGACAACCAGCACCTCATGAAGTTGCTCAACGGCAAAATTCAGCACATCACCGGTGTCACAGCCACCGAAACACTCATCTCGCTTGACCAAAGCATCAGTCGCGAAATCCCCATCTATCGCGAACCCGAGGGAGTGAAATAACGACACACGTGTTGGCTCAATTTCATGGCACACACGATTCAACCCAAATCGGTCATTAGGTTTCTTTGTTTTTGTCAAATTATTTTGAGTAA
>CAMYCE010000076.1 GCA_947254205.1 uncultured Prevotellaceae bacterium | reverse complement strand
CTGAGCAACTTTTTGTTGCTCAGCTACTTAAAAAGTTTAATTTATAATAGTGTTGGGGAATTAAGAAATAAACAATAATCAATAATCATCAATAGAACAAATGAAAATGAAACTGAATTACAAAATCACACTCCTCTTTGTCGCCCTGCTCGTGCAGGCAACCACACTCATGGCGCAAGTGCCAAACGAACTATTCGGCACATACAAAGGGACAGCCAAGACAAAATTGGTACAAGACGAAGGCAAGAAAGTAACCAACAAGCCAGACAAGACTTTCGACGTGGAAATTGTGCAAAGGAACGGTGACAATAAGCTTGTACTGAAAAATTTTACATTGGGGAATGATGTATTCGAAGAGGTGGTTTTTAATAATCTTGATGCCAACTATGATACAACCAACAAACGCTGGAACATCTTTGCCAACCCATTGGGTTACAAGTTGGTGAACAAAGTTGGTAAGCAAGTGGAGGTTTTTGGCTTGATTAACGATAATTACAGCTTTGTATATGAGGGTGGCAAGATAGAACTGCTCTTTGAAATCTATACCGAAGCCGAGAATAAGTATGAACAAGACTTTACCGGTAGGCATACAGTAGCAACTGGTATTGATAGAGTAACCACCGACAAGCGCACCAAAGACGTGGTGTACGACCTTTCGGGTCGCCGCGTGACGACCCCCTGCAAGGGCGTGTACATCATCAACGGCAAGAAAGTGCTGAGATAATGACAAAAAATGAGCTATAGGTCTAAAAATCCGAATAAACAGATAAATAAATAAGGATTAACAAAAAAGAAAATAACGTGTAACACAATAAGTTACACGTTATTTTTATAGATATAGCTATTGATATTTATCTGTCCTTATCTCACCACAATCTTAAATGACTTGCCGCTTGTGTGCACAGCATACATGCCACTGTTGAGCACAATGCCTGTGCCAGCTGCAAGCGTGCCGTTGAAAATGGCACGGCCATCGAGAGTGAACACTCCCACTTGTTGTGCAATTGCAGCTTTCGACACAAGTGCATTGCCTTCGAGGGCAATTGTTGCAGTTTCGGCAATTGTTGATACTGCCGAGGTATTCACACGTTCAAGCTTGATGTTGTCGAGATAGATAGCAAGACCATCTTCCACATTTTGTGTGGTGCTGTGGAAACCAATGAAATAGGGCTTGTTGTCGCTGGCAATAAATGTGCATTCTTTATTGGTAAAGTCGCTTTCGGTAACGGTGAACTCTTTCATGAGCTCTTGAGTCATGCTTGCCGATGCTGGCTCGGTGCCCAATTTCACTTCCATAGTTTCGGTGCCCAAGCTCTTCACGTCGAATGTGAGCTTGTATTCAACTCCCTTTTCAAGAGCAATGAATGGGGTGATAATCCAGTCGTTTTTCACCTTGTCGTTGGAGTAGAGACGCATGTAGCCATAGTCATATTGATATTCCCATGAGGTGCCATCGTTGTTGCTGTCTTCGATAGTGAACGACACTACGTTGTCATTCTTGGCAAAGTCTTCGCTATAGGGCACGGCAAAGGGTTTGCCAGCCATGATTTTGTTGGAAGTAGCAGGAAGCCCAACGGTGTTTTCATCGACATAGGCAGTCACTTCATAGAAGCACAAGGCAGGACTTTCTTCTCCAAGTTGCTCGCGCAGTGGCGATTGAGCATCGCTTGACACTTCTTTGCCGGCAGGCATGCGTTTCACTCTGTATTTCACTTCGGCAGGGTTGTAATAGCCACCATGGGTGCCGGCTTCGGGCGCTTCCCAAGTGAGCACCAGTTCGCCGGTGGCATCGTCGCGTGTGAGTGCCACATTTTTGCAAAGTCCGGGAGTGTCTTTGCCCACATATTGCTTGATGGCCCGGGCTTCGTCGCCCTCGCCCTTGTCGTTGCTCAACACCACGGTAAACTCGTGTTGACCTTGAGTGGTGGTCACGTCGCTTGTGGCAGTAGCACCGGCTTCAACAGTGCCGTTGGAGGCTTGCTTGCCATCGATTTTCACCACATAGTTCAGCGTTCCGCTCAGGGGGCTACCATCGTGAGTGGTGGTGGGAGCCTTGAAGCTGAATTTGCCGGTAGTGGCACCACCTTCAAAGGTGGCTTTGAGGTCGGTAGCGGCAGCAGGTGCTCCTGCAACAACAACCACTGCTCCTGCCCAAAGGCTCACAAACTCCTCGTCGTTGGGAAACTCTCGAATGAGTGTAGCCTTGCCATTGGCCACATTCACGGCATAAAGGCTACCTTTGGGCTCCATGCAAGCCGCCCAATAGAGGGTGTTGTCGTCGCCGGCAACAAAGGTTGCTGCCTGCACATATTCGAGAGGGCTAACTCCTGTTGAGCCTTTATAGGTGAGTTGCCCATTGGTTTTGTCGATTTCATAAAGCGACCCCACGTTGCTAATGCCATAGAGCTTGCCTTGGCTGTCAAACGAGAGTGTGAGCATCTTGGTGTCGAGTGTGCCCAGCACTTTGCGAGTGCGGTGGCTAAGGTCGAGTGTAGCCAAGTGACTTGCATTGTATTGGTCTTGATAGGAGCAAAACACGGTTTTGGTGCTCTCGTCATAGGCAAGAATTTGGCCCTTGGTTGCCATTTCGGCAGTGACAGTGGCTGGCGACACCAGCAAGAAACCATTGTCGGCATCATAGATGTTCATGCGATATTCTTTGCCATAGCTACCTTGCTCGTCAACGATAAAGGTGTAGTAGCGATTGTCCACTTTCACAGCTCCAGCACTGGGAAAAGCTGCAATTTCGCTTTTCAGGGTCACTGTCGAGGTGGCTCCAGTTGTGAATTGGCAAATGCCATTGGAGGTTGAACTGCCCACCAAGTGACCATAGAGGTTTACTTCGGGCGTAGCCGCCTGCACCGCTATTGTTGAGGTGCACACAAGGGTGGCTACTGCCAAAAATTGTGATAATTTTGTTTTCATTTTTTGGGGGTTAAATAATTAAAATACTAATCATAGAACCTCAAAGATAATACTTTTATTTTAAAAGAGATGGCGATTTTTTTTAATTTTGTTATGATATTTGCAATAAATTCTTGGGATTTGAAAATGGGTAGCAAATGATTAGGGCATGAAAAAATAGATGAGGAGGGCACAAATCAAGATTTTTGAGAGCTTGATTTCATCAATGCTATTTCTTTGAATATTATGATTTCACTATTTTTTTGATAGGAAAAACAGCATGTCTAATCTTCATTTCTTTAGTCACTACTCCTTCAGGCAATTGATGGGCACGACAAGCACACCATCTTTTCTGCGATAGGCTGCGCCAGTTCCGGTCAGGACCATCATGAACGAAGGTTCTTGATTAGACTTTATATCTGCTTTTAGTTTCAGCATGTTTGCAGCTCCTTCTTCTATCAATTTCTCACCACCGAGCTTCATCTCGATGAGAGCCCATCTCCCATCTTACTTTGTCATGACTACCTGATTTGCCTACAAAGGCAGTTGTTATTCTCAAAATTCCCAAGATTGTTGGAGAGAGACTCCCAAGATTGTTGGAGGTAAATTCCCAAGATTGTTGGAGGTAAATTCCCAAGATTGTTGGAAATAAATTCCCAAGATTGTTGGAAATAAATTCCCAAGATTGTTGATTTTGTGTTTCCATAAATTAATGAGAGAAAAAGTCAAGGCATCTGTAGATTTTCCCTACAAATGCCTTGTCCCGTTGTATTCTTATCTCAAGTTTGGAATTGTTGAGAGCGTTATTGTGCAATGAGCTTGATGTTCTGGCCGTTGCTGTTGTGAATGATATAGGTGCCAGCTCCCAGTTGCACTTGCTGCTTTCCGTCGTGTGGCATGATGCAAGAGCCTGCAAGGCGTCCATCGATGGTGTAGAAGCTCACTTGGGTGCCTGCTGGTGCCGTGATGCTGGCAACGCCGTGATTCAAGGCTACTTGCATGCCTGCCTGTGAATTGATGTGGCTCACGGCAGTGTTTTCTCCCTTGACAAATTTGAGGTGTTTCACTTTTTGCCCATCAAGCAAGAAGCGATGTTCTTGGTCGCTCCACACTGCATTTTGGGGTTGAGCAAGGTGAGCTTGCTTGAGCACAACTTCTTGCACCGAGTTGATAGCTTCGGCCGAGCCTGTGGCTTCAACGTTGGCATTCACGATTTCGAGATGTTCTTCGCTGGTGCCATTGATTCCTGCAATAGCCCACAAGCCACTCACATTCACATCAATGTCTTTGAAAATGAGGTCGTTTTTATAGAGCAGATAGATGCCCGTGTTTTCGGGGCTCGAAATGTTGAGCTTGCCACTTCCGGTAATGGTAACATGGCTGTCGTAGAAGAGCACCATTGCGGTTTTCTTGGTGCTTGTGATGTTGCAATTGCCCACCACATTGATGGTGAGGTCGCTGGCTTCTTGCATGTAGAGGGAGTTTTGCTCGGTCACGATGTTGGCATTGTTGAGTGTGAGAGTGCGACGTTCGGCGTCATAGCTCACTGTGCCATCGCCCAACACGTCTTTTTTGCTTTTGTTGAGCTCGATGTAGGTGTCGCCAATGGCGAGCATACCCAATTTTTTGCCCTCGTTGTCACTCTTCGACTCAATCACAAGATGTGTCACTGCCTTGCCGTCAACGTCTACAACTTGATGCTTGTTGTAGTTCCAATAGGCTTCTACAGGTTTCACAATTTTGGCATGCAAGAGCGAGTAGGCGGCAAGGTTGCCCAGAGCATAATTATCGGCCATGATAGTCAAGGCAGTGCTGTCGATCATGAGGGTTTCGCCGTGCTTGCCATCGGTGCCGCTAATTCCTATTTTACCCTTCACCGACACTTTGGTGTCGATGAGCGTGAGTTTCGAGAAATTATTGATGGAAATGGCTGTGTCGCCACTGCTCACGGCTTGCAATTGCCCGTTGCCAGTGATGGTGATGTCGCTACCTTTGTCGAGTTTCATGGCTTGGCCACTTGTGGCAATGTTGTTGGTGCCCTGCATCACAAAGGTGTAGCCCTTGGCACCCTCAATTTTGATGCCGGCAGTGAGTGAAGCATTGTTGAGTGTGAATTGCTTGGCAGTGGCATCATAACTCACCTTACCATCGCCTAGCACATTGGAGTTGCTATTGGCGAGGTTCACTTTTTGGTTGCCAAAGCTGATGCTGGCCACTTCTTTTTGGCCACTGTTGGCTTCAAGCACCATGCGTGTTGCCATTTTGCCGGCACTGTCGCAAAAGCGGTTGTTGCCCGGGTTCCATGCTCCACCTTTGGGTTCAATTATCTTCACGTTTTGCAGGTTGAAGGTTTGCAAATCGGCTGCCACGCAATTGCCTGCCTCGACCTCAATCTTGGCATTGTCGATAATGAGAGTTTCGCCCATGAAGCCCACCAATCCGCTGAAGCCTATCGTTTTTCCTTTAACCTTCATGCTGGTTTCTTGAATGGTGAGAGAGCTATTGGCCTGCACCATCACGGCATTGCCTCCTGTGCTGGTTGCCGTGAGGCTTCCTGCTCCGGTGAGTGTTATGGTGGTTCCATTATTGATGTCGATAGCGCTCTTGGCCACTGTGATTGTGTTTTCGCCCACGAGTTTCACCGTGAGTCCTTGCACCCCTTTGGCAGCAATGCCACTTGTGAGGCTTGCCCCGTTGAGGGTGAGAGTTTTGCTCGATGCGGTGTAGTTCACTTTGCCATCACCCATCACATCGGCATTGTCTTGTGTGAGGTTGATCGTTTTACTGCCTATTACCAGCGAACCGGCTGCATAGCCACTCATTGCTGAGATGATTAATAAGGCACCAAGGAGCAAAATGCGCCCCCAAAAGTTTTTTCTTTTACTCATGATAATTTGTAATGATTGAGTCGATAAAATTTACGGTTTTTTCACAATTACAAAGTTAATGAAAATAAAATTTAATTGCAATGAGTGCTATGCAATAATGTGATTGCAATATTGTCCTCTTCACTTCCCCTCAATTCCGTTGTTGAATTGATTTAGGTCAATATTGTTGTGTGATTGCATTTTGTGTTTAAAAATATTATTTTTGTAGAATTGACACCCTATTTTTTAATCATTTTTTTCAACTCTAATTCTAAATTAATTGTATTATGAAATCAATCTTACGTTTCAAGGCGTTGATGCTCATTGTGTTGCTACTGGGCATGTGTGGATTGTCTACACCCTTGCAGGCTCAAACCGTCAATTTTGACCCTGTGGCAATGAGTGAATTCATCAATCGCCCTCTTCAAGATTTCAACAAGGCTCATGCCTCGCTCACCCAAAACAGCGTAGTAGCTTTTCAGGGGCAAGACTATCGACTTGCCATCAAGGCCGACGAGCAAGGCAAGTTGCAGAGTCTTGAACTTTACCCCGACGATGGCACTCTTGCCCATGCAGTGGCTGTGCTTGAACATTCACAGTCGCTGGGCAACTTTTTTGGAGCCAAGTTTTCGGGAGCCTCTGGCGGACTCAAAAAAACTGTGGAAGAGACTATCTCGCTCATGAATAGCGATGGCGACAAGTTGCGCATCGCCTCGGTGTTTAACCCCAAGTCGGGAGTTTATTTTGTGCTCGACTGGAATATCGACGACTATAAGCTGGTGCTCACTCGCAATTTCATGCCGCTCAATGTCGAGAAACTTCTCACCAAGGTGGGCAGCGATTTCGAGAAGTTTTATCAAGAAAACTATTATATCTCCAATAAGATTAATATGTTTGGCTTGATAAATCTCTATTTCGATGCAGTGCGCAACGACGACATGGTGAATTTCACCATGAATTGTGATGCCAATGCAGGCAAAGACAAAGTGAAGGAGATAAGCATTTATCTCAATAAAACCGATAACGAATCTCTTGCCAAGTCGATTGCAGTGTGGAAAAAAGAAGCTGCAGCGCTGGTGTCGGCCTATGCCGAGAGCACTATCAGTTACTATTCGACCGATGCGTTTGGTGGAGTGAAACAGCATTTTGCCTCGCTCGACGAGGCTGTGACCTTTGTCGAAAACAATCAGCGCAAAGATGGCGTGATCATTTCTATTGAGGCTGGAAACAAGAAGGTGAGTTTAATCATCAATGCTAAAAGTGTGTTCTACCTCTTGCAACTCGATGAAAACAAGGCCGCCATTTTGTTGCACTATGAGTTGCCACTTGAGTCGCCGCTCTCTTTTGAACTGTCTTCCAATAGCAATGTGCTGGTTGACTGGGGCGATGGCAAAAAAGTGGATATGGGCAACAAGAGCATGGTGAGTGGCAAGCTACTGGGCACCGACATTCATCTTTATGGCGACATCACAACGTTTGACTGCTCAACTACCAAGGCTAAGGCCATTGACGTGAGTGGAGCTTCGGCTCTCACCGAGTTGCTGTGTGCCGGCAACATGATCGAGAAGTTGCAACTCAACTACAACCCCATGCTCAAGTCGCTTGATTGCGAAAACAACAAGCTCACCAAGCTCAACACCACCAAGCTCACCAAACTTGAGAAATTGCTGTGTTCCGAGAACGCTTTAACAAGCATTGACCTCTCTTGCAATGAGAAATTAAAGCGACTCATGATCACCGATAATCATCTCAACAGCCTTGACCTTTCTCACAACCCTGCCTTGTGGGTGCTTAACTGCTCGGGCAACAAAATTGGCACTCTCGACTTGAGCGGCAACGCACAATTGGTGCAACTCATTGCAGGAGGCAATCAAATCGAGACTATCAACACCGGCGTGTGCCCCGATCTTGAAAAAATTGTGCTCAAGAATAATAGAATTGAAACGATTGACTTGCAAAACAATCCTGCATTGCAAATTCTCAACTTGTCGAGCAATCAATTGACCTCGCTCAAAACCACGACAATGAAGCAACTCACCGAGTGTTTCCTCGACAACAACAAGCTCACAGCCATCGAAACCGACAAAATGCCTGCTGTGATGCGTCTGCAAGCTGGCAAAAACAAAATGCCCGGCATGACGGTTGAAAGCAACACCAAGATGCGCGACCTCTATGTGTATGGCAATAAATTCAACTTCGATGCTTCACAAGCTCTTGCCGAGTCGATATATGACCGCAGCAACGAGTCGATGCCAGGTCACATCTATATCATTGGCACAGGTCTGCAACAAGAAAACCAAATCACACAGGCTACAGCCAAGTTGTTCACTTCCAAAAATTGGGAACTATATCGTGTGGCCGAAGCTGCCGATGGCAACCTTGAAGAAACATTGCTCACCGATGCCGACATCAACGATTTCTCCTCGGCCCTCAATGAGGTTGCAACCCACTTGCAAGGCTATGACTTTGATGGCGCGACCCTCATCAGCAGTGTGCCCATGGCCCACGTCAAGGCATTCGACACCACAGGACGTGTGGTTGCTTGCATCGATGCTGCCGGCAACACTGCCAGCCTTGACACATTGCCCACAGGCATCTATGTGCTCATGATGGTTGATACCCAAGGCCACGCTTGCTACCTGAAAGTAGCCAAACGCTAAAGGCCTTTGTCACAACCCACTCAACAATCCAAAACGACCAGCCCAACTCCCACGGCTGGTCGTTTTCCTGTTCCAGCCTTTTGGCAGTTTTCCTCCTCTTTTCTCCTGTCCTAAAAAAAACTCCAATATCAATTCTCGTCCATAAAAATGTATTCGATGCCGAAAAACTCGTCCATAAAAATGTATTCGATGCCGAAAAACTCGTCCATAAAAATGCATCTTCTCTTGCCCTTTCATGCAAAAAGGGCTATATTTGCAATTGTAAGCCATTTCAATATAATTTTCAATGGAAAGAGAAGTACTGAAACAACTTGTTGCATGGAAGAAACGTCCCGACCGTAAGCCTCTGATACTTTTGGGCGCACGCCAAGTGGGCAAGACTCATATCTTGCGCGAATTTGGACGTAGCCATTATAAATATATGGCGTACGTGAACTGTGACAACAATCTTTTGGTGAGAGACCTTTTTGCTCCCGACTACGATATGAAACGCATTTTGCTCTCTGTTGGAGCCATTACCGGTGTACCCATTGAGCCGGGCAATACGCTTATCGTGTTCGACGAGATACAAGAGGTGAAACGTGGGTTGTCATCGTTGAAGTACTTCTGTGAAGAGGCTCGTGAATATCATGTAGCAGTAGCTGGCTCGTTGCTCGGTATCGCCCTGCATCAAGGCGAATCGTTTCCCGTGGGCAAAGTCAACACGTTGCGGCTGCTCCCGATGAATTTTGAGGAATTTCTGCTCGCCAAGGGCGAGAGGCTATTATTGGAGATACTGCATGCGGGTGACTGGACAACAATACAAGGCTTGCGGAATCGCTACATACAGCTACTGCGCGAGTATTACTTTGTGGGCGGAATGCCCGAGGCGGTGCAAAGGTATATCGACACCAATGATGCTGTGCATGTGCGTGAAATACAAAACGAGATTCTCTTTGCCTACAACAACGACATCTCCAAACATGCCTCGGCGGACGAGGTGGTACGCATCGGTCAGGTGTGGCGTTCTATCCCCTCACAACTTGCCAAGGAAAACAAAAAATTCATCTATGGCGTGGTGCGCAAGGGGGGGCGAGCCAAGAATTTCGAGATAGCCATACAATGGTTGGTGGACGCAGGATTGGTGTATCGCATTCCGCGCATTTCTGCTCCATTGATGCCTTTGGCAACCTACGAAGATGTGATGACATTCAAACTCTATGCACTTGATTGCGGACTGTTGGGGGCGATGAGCAATACGCCACCAGCCCTGTTGCTACTCCCCAATGATATGAGAGAAAGCAAGGGGGCATTTACCGAAAACTTCATTTGTAGCCATTTGCAGGCACTCGATGGCACCACACTCGGCTATTACAGTAAGGACAATAGCATGCAGGAAATCGATTTTCTGCTTCAACAAGGCGAGCATATTCTTCCCATAGAGGTAAAAGCAGAGGAGAACCTCAACAGCAAGTCGCTCAAAGCCTTTGTCGCAGAGCATCCTGATTGGCACGGACTACGTTTTTCTATGTCGGACTATCGCCAGCAAGATACACTGACCAATGTGCCCCTCTATGCTGTTCTAACCTATATGCGGGCGAGGCAACAAGAGCCCAATGCATAGCCTTCACCGACATGTTTTTAGAGTAAACCTAAATGCTTGTAGGATAGTGATGCATCGTCTCTACTGAGCCCTGAAAATTGGCTGAGCTCCATGTTTCCGTGGTTTTTGGGGGGAGAATAAAAAAGAAGTTCCTTGAAAAAAGGAACTTCTTGGAAAGGGGGTGGAAGATGGGACTCGAACCCACGACATTCAGAACCACAATCTGACGCTCTAACCAACTGAACTACATCCACCATTTGTTATTGCAAGTGCAAAGGTATATCAAATTTTTGTAATGCGCAATAGTGTGACGCAAAAAAACGATTGAGTTTTTGCTGTCGTTGCAATTAATGTGTGTGCTATTGCAGTGTGCCA
>CAMYCE010000075.1 GCA_947254205.1 uncultured Prevotellaceae bacterium | reverse complement strand
TTAATTTTTAATTTAAAAAAAACAATGAACAAACAAACAACTCCTTTTCGTTGCTCATGGCTTCACATGGCAGTATTGCTTTTAGTGTCCATGATAGCAACGGTTCATTCTCCGGCCCAATCCCTTGGAGTGAAAGTGGCAGGACATGATGTAACCAGCACCAATGCCAGCGACATCTTAAAAAAAATTGGAATAGGCTCTGGCAAGATGAGCTATGATGCTAACACACACACGTTGACTCTCGAGAACGTATCTCTTAAAGTAGAAGAATATGTCAATGCAATCGAATCGAGCAGCGAGCTATCTACCTTCACCATCGAATTAAGAGGAAATAACAAGATAGAGCATTATGGTGGACGCATCGACTTGGGAGCCCATAGTAACACAATAACAGGAACGGGTGCTCTCAAATGCATCTCTACAGTTAATGCCGCCATCTTTATTGATGAAAGCCAACTCACTATTCAAGGAGGGTGCAAACTTGACTTAAGTGGCACTTGGGGCATTTGCGGTGACCAAGGTTTGAATGAAAGGCTCACTATAAATGCCTCTACCGTGAAAGCACAAGGCTATGACGGCTCAATATGTGACCTGGGAAGCATTAAACTCACAGACTGCACTGTGACCTCTCCCTTGGGAGCCAGTACCGAAGGAGGTGCTGTGACCGTGAATGGCGCAAAATATACAGGACAAGTAGTGATTGAACAAGTAAACACCGACTTTGACCTGAGCGTGAAAGGAATTAAAGTAACTAAAGAAAATGCCTTGGATATCCTCGGAAACCAAAGTGTGACCTACGATATTCAACACAAAACTCTCCAGTTGAACAACGCAACAATAGAGAGCGACGAGGTTCCTGCCATCATGGCAAACTCGGATATCAACATTCTTGTCAACGGCAAAAACACATTAACAGCCACTAAAGCCAATGCTGTGCAATTGAATGGCTCTTGCAAAATTTCAGGTAATGGAACTATACTTGCTACCTCAACAAATGAAGCCGGAATCACTATCCATGGCGACCTTGCCATCGATGAACTGGCAAACCTTCAAGCTAAAGGAAAGTACGGTATCATTGGGACAGGTGGAGAAGATGCAAAAAACACTCTCAACATCAAGAATTCTACACTAAAAGCACATGGAACCTCTGGGTCAATCTTAGGCTTCAATGATATCACCTTCGAAGGCTGCCATATCTTCACTCCTGAAGGAACCTGCGTTAAAAAAGGTGGCGTATACATAGGAGACGACATCTGTAAAGATGAAATTTCAATAGATAAGACTGAATTCTACTTTTACTTAGGCGGAAAACAAGCCTCCAGCGAAAACTATCGTGACATCTTGGGAGATGGCACAGCAAGCTACGACAGGGAGAAACATGTGCTCACCCTAAAGAATTTCAATTATGAAACCTCTATGGCCACATCGGGACTTAATGTGCCTGGAGCAGTGGAGAACATTACTATTATACTCAAAGGAGAGAACAAAATATCAACTCCTTACTTCGGCGTTGCCCTTTCAAGCGATGCAACAATAAAAGGTGATGGCTCGTTGATGGTTGAATCTCAAAGCTCGGCAATCATCATTAGCAAAAGTACACTCACAATAGAAGAAGGACCAAGTCTTGAAATTAGCAGTAGCGAGAATGGCTTCACCTCACTTAATGGATTTCCAGGAGACCTACTCTTGAGGAGTGCCAAAGTAAAGGTGCAAGGCAAGACTGGCTCGATCAGGAATTTGAAATCCATTACACTTGACAACTGCCATATCATAAGTCCTGCCAATACTGAAATTGAAGATGGAACCATCATGCTTGACGGGAAAGCTTGCACAAAGCAAATTGTGATTGAGCCCAAAAGCAGTGGCGTGAGTGAAACTATGGTCTCTACCTTGAAGTGCTGGAGTGACAGTTATGGACTACTCCACCTTTCTTCGGTCACAGACGAGCAAACAAGCATATATGATGCCTCTGGTCGTCTGCTGCACTCAACAATTGTGTGTGGCGAAATTGCTATTCCACTCCCACAAGGCATATATATTGTAAAGAGCTCTACCGCTTCACAAAAGGTTGTGGTGGCCAGCAAGTAGGCCTGTGCCTCACACATCAAAACAATATTCTAAGAAATAGAAAAAAGCGCCTAAGCTAAATTTTACATATTTTATTAGAGAAAACCTCTGCTAAGCAGTCTTGACACTGCTTAGCAGAGGTTCATTTCATGAATCATTCAACATCTACATCATCGATAGCATTTCAAGGAAATATTCCAAAAGACTGCTTCAAAAGGCAAGGTTTTGCACTTTTTAAGGGCGAAAAGCAAGAGATGTTGGTGAATAATTTGTAAATTCGCAATTTATAAGGTAAAAAATAATGGAAAAAGTTCAAGTTAAGATACTTAATAAGAGTCCTCATGAGTTGCCAGCCTATGGCACCGAGCAAAGTGCAGGCATGGACTTGCGCGCTTGGTTGCAAGAGCCCGTGACTCTGCAACCACTGGAGCGTCGCCTCATCGGCACCGGCGTGCACATTGCGCTGCCACAAGGCTATGAGTGCCAAATACGCCCCCGCAGTGGCCTCGCACTCAAGCGCGGCCTCACGATTCTCAACACTCCCGGCACCATCGATGCCGACTATCGTGGCGAGATTGGGGTGATAGTCGTGAACCTGAGCAATGAGCCACAGACAATCGAAAACGGCGAGCGCATTTGCCAAATGGTTGTAGCCCGACACGAGACCGTGCAATGGCAAGCTGTGACCACGCTCGATGAAACCGAGCGCGGAGCAGGAGGCTTTGGGCACACTGGCACCCGATAGGATAAACCCACCCTCTCCTTTCATCTCTCACACACACAGCAACCTCTGTATTCCCCATTACATAGGGGAACACGAAAGATAGCACAAGAAAAATGAACAAAATCACACGACACATAGCACTGCTATCGATGGCCTTGTTGCTTGCAGTGACGGCTATTGCCAAGAATGGGGGCAACGTGAATGAGCAAGACAAGCGCAAAGCCCAATACGTGTTGCTTGAAGCCGAAAACCAAAAGCAACAGGGCAACACCACGGCATTCTTTGACCTGCTACAACATGCCCACAGCATCGATTCTACCAACACAACCGTGGCCTATTACTTGGGCTACTGCCTCTTGTCGTTGCACGATGTGGAGCAAAGTGAATTTGAAAAAGGCATCAAACTCATGCGTGCCCACATCGACGCTCACCCCGGCGACTACTATGAAGCCATGCTCTATAGCGATGCCTGCATGGCTGTGGGGCAAGTGCAAGAGGCCTTGAGAGTGACCCAGAAAATAGCCCGGCAAAATCCTCACAAAGTTGAAGTGCAAATGCGACTTGCGGCCGCCCACTCTCGCACGGGGCAATATCGCAAAGCCATAGAAGTGTATGACAGCATTGAGAGCATGGAAGGCAAGTCGATTTATCTCACAGCCAACAAAGTGAGAGCCTTTCAACTGCTCAACGACACCACAGGGGCTCTCTCGCAAATGCGCCAGCTACTGCAGAGCGCGCCACGCAGTGCCGACTACAACATCGCCATGGCCAGCATGTTTAGCCAATTTGACATGGCCGACAGTGCCCTTGTGTATCTCAACAAGGCACAGCTCTATGAGCCCGACAATGGTAGCACCTATTTGGCCAAAGCACAATACTACTATGCCAAGGGCGACTCGGTGGGCTATGACCGAGAAACCTATCAAGCTCTCACAAGTCAAGACCTTGAACTCGACAGCAAGCTGCAAGTGCTTGCCGACTATGCTCGCCAACTGCTCATTTCCAACGACTCGTCGCAACGTGCGCGCCAACTTTTTGACGTGCTCCTGCAACAGCACCCCCATGCAACCCCCATACGCGACCTCTATAGCGAGTATTTAGTAGCCAAGAAAGACTATAAAGGGGCAGCCGAGCAACTCGGCTATGCGCTCGACATCGACCCCACCAATGCCCACTCATGGCACAGGCTCATGCTTGTGAACATGATGGACGACAACTATGCCGCCGCTATCAAGGCCGCCAAGCAGGCACTGGCAATCAACCCCGACAGCATTGAGCTATATGGCTATATCGCACCAGCCTATTATGAGATGAAGCAATATGACAAAGCCATCGAAACCTATAATCAAGCCCTTGCCAAGGTCGACACAACCAACCTGTCGATGCGCTCCGACCTGATTGGAGGCAAAGCCGATGCCTATAGTGCCATGGGCGACACGCTCCAAGCAATGGCAACCTATGAGGAGGCACTCAAAGTGTATTCAAAAAACGTGAGCGTGATGAACAACTATGCCTATGCCCTTGCCACAGCAGGGCAAGAGCTCGACAAGGCCGAGAGCCTGAGCGGCAAGGCAGTGAACATCATGCCTCAAAACGCAACCTTTCTCGACACCTATGCTTGGGTGTTTTTCAAGAAAAAAGACTATAAAATGGCTCTTTTCTACATCAAGTCGGCTATCGACAATGGTGGTCGCTCAAGTGCCGATGTAGTGGAGCACTATGGCGACATTCTCTACCACAATGGTCAAATCGACGAGGCCATTGAACAATGGAAACAAGCTCTTGAAGTGGCCGAAAAAGATGACGACACCACCCTATTGAAACGCAAAATCAACGACAAAAAATATTACGAAAAATAAAGAATGAAACACCTCGCAACATCAATCATAGCCCTTGTGGCAATAGCATTTGTCGCTGCCTGTGGCACTCATCGTGCTGTCGTAGCCCCCGCTGCAACAAGCCAACCACAGCCCAACACCCAAGCCGGCAACACTGCAACCTCGCAAGCACCAACCACACAACCCAATGTTGCACAGCAAATGTCCACAACATTCTTGAACTGGAACACCTTGCAAGCCAGTGGCTCGGTAGAATTGGACGGTGGCGTGTCGATGTCGTCGTCGATGCAAATGCGCATGATCAAGGGCAAGAGCATCTACATCTCCATACGCCCTTTCGGGCTTGTTGAAGTGGCCAAAATAATGATTACTGGCGACACGCTCATTGTGGTCGACAAGTTGCACAAGCGTTACCTGTGCGAGAATGTGAAACTCATCACGGGTGGCATTCCAGCCGATGTCAACACCCTGCAAGACATTTTTTTGGGTCGCCCCTTTGTGCTGGGAGCCGGCACATTGAGCGCGCAAAATGCTGAGCTTTTCAACACAAGCCCAACGGCCAATGGCGGGCACTTGCTCACCCCCATCAAGCAATACAAAGAGTTTAGCTATCGCTTTAGTTTCGACAGCAAGCAACACATTCTGTCGGCCGAGGTTGTGCCAGCCCAAGCAGTAGCAGGTAACTCGGCCTATGCCGTGAACTATAGCAATGTGAAATGCACCATGGCAGGCAATGTGGCACAAAACATTCACATTGCAACCCAACTCAATGCCAAAGACTTCACGCTCAACCTCAAATATAGTAACCTCTCATGGAATGGAGCTGTGAAAATCGACACCACACTGCCCGGCAAAAAATATAAACGAGTGGCAGGCACCAGCTTGCTCTACATGTTGAATAATAAATAGAGCTTGCACTTTTGAAACATGATAGAAATCACGCAATATAGCCACAACGAGTCAAAGCGGTGGAACGAGTTTATAGCTTGCACACGCAATGCCACATTCTTGTTTAACCGTGGCTTCATGGACTATCACAGCGATCGTTTTGCCGACTGCTCGCTCATGGCATGGCACAAAGGCAAACTCATGGCCGTGATGCCTGCCAATGCTCAAGGTCGTGTGCTCTATTCACATCAAGGGCTCACCTATGGCGGTTGGCTTGTGCCACTCAAGCACTTTGACGCTGTCATCATGCTTCACATCATGACAGCAGGTTGCCACTGGGCACGAGAACACGGCTTTGAAACACTTGTCTACAAGCCTGTGCCCCACATCTATCATAGCTATCCTGCCGAAGAAGACCTCTATGCCCTGTTTCGACATCAAGCTCGCCTCATCGAGAGCAACCTCTCAACCACCATTGCACTCAATGCCCCACTCCCCTTCGACCGTGGCAATAAAAGCGCGCTGAATCTTGCAGCCAAAGCCGGCGTTGAAGTGAAAGAAAGCGACGACTGGGAGCAATATTGGCACTTGCTCGACAACGTGCTACAAGAGCACCACAGCACCCACCCCGTGCACAGCTTAGAAGAACTCAAGTTGCTACACAGCCGTTTCCCACAAAACATCAAGCTCTACACCGCCATGCGCGATGGTGACATGGTGGCAGGAGTGGTTGTCTTCTACACCGGCCAAGTTGCCCACTGCCAATACATTGCCTCCAACCACAAGGGGCGAGAGATGAAAGCCCTGCCCATGCTCTTTGACCATCTCATCAAGGAGGCCCAACATCGTGGACTTGCCTATTTTGACTTTGGTATCTCCAACGAGGCACATGGCACCATTCTCAATGAGGGGCTTGTGCAACAAAAATCGAGGCTGGGTGGTCGTGGCATCGTGTATAACACCTATCAAATCGACTTGTAGCATGGCACAAAGCAACAGCATTTCGCGCATGGCCCTCAAAGCCGTGGGACTCTTTGGTGGAGTTCAAGTTGCAGGAATACTGTGTGCCATCATCCGCACCAAGCTCGTGGCTTTGTTGATTGGCCCTGTGGGGGTGGGACTCTTCAGCCTTTTCAACCAAGCCATGGAAACCATCAACACAGCCAGTGGGCTGGGCATCAGGCAAAGCAGTGTGCGCGACCTCTCGCTGGCTCAAGAGCAAGGACAAGAATCGCTCATTGCTCGCATGGTCGCAGCCGTGAGGCGATGGTCGCTGTGGCTGGGCCTATTGGGCGCCACTCTCACCCTCATGCTCGCGCCACAGCTCAGCCAGTGGACCTTTGGCAACGACAGCCAAGTGTGGGGATTCATCGTGTTGTCGATAGCCATTCTATTGGTCACGCTCACCAACGGGGAATATGCCATTTTGCAAGGCATGGCACAACTCAAGCGACTCGCCCATGTCACCATTTGGGGGTCGGTGTTTGGCCTTGTGGTGTCGATACCCCTTTTCTACTACTTGCGTGAAAATAGCATTTTGCCCTCAATTATAGCCTATGCCAGTGGCAACGCCCTGTTTGCCTATCTGTTTAGACATCGCAACTATGCTTCCACCAAGAGCAACATGAGCGACTCATGGCAACTGGGCAAGGGATTTGTGAAACTTGGCATCTACATGACCATAGGCAACTTTGTGACTATTTTGGCAGGCTATGCCTTCAACGCTTGGCTCAACATGAACGAGAGCACCCACGAAGTGGGCCTATATCAAGCAGGCTACACGCTGGTGTATAAATACACGGGGCTCATACTCACAGCCTTGGGCATGGAATACTACCCGCGCCTTTCCAAGGTGATACACAGCAAAATACGCCTGCAAGCCTATGTGTCGCAAGAAATCAACATCGTGATGATGCTCATGGCACCAGTGGCGGCCTTGTTCATGATTTTCAGAGAACTCATTGTGTGGTTGCTCTACACTAGCGATTTTTATGCCATCACCACCTTTGCCTCATGGATTATGGTGGGCACTATCTTCAGAGCACTATCGTGGTGCATTGCCTTTGTGATTCTTGCCAAAGGCGATGGAAAAATCTACCTCATCACCGAAAGCCTGAGTGCAGTGGTTGAACTCGTGATCAACATCACCTTCTATCAACATTGGGGCTTGAATGGGCTGGGCTTCTCGTTTGTGGTGTGGTATATCGTCTACACCTCCATTGTGTGGGTGGTGTATCGTCGCACCTATGGGCTCAAGCTCATTCCCTCTTGCTTGCTCAACATGGCATGGGCCCTTGCAGTGAGCTTGCTCACACTTGCAGCAGTTCAACTCCGGTGGCAAGCTGTGGCTATTGCCATTGCCACAACCTCGCTCATTGTGTGTGTGATGCAATTAAAAAGACAATTTTGGGGGCACAAGCCAAATCGCCAAAGCAATTAGTTAATTTTACTGAAAAAAGGAAATTCCTTTCTGTTTGTGTTTGAAAGCCAGAAAATAGTTACTATCTTTGTCATAAATAATAAAGAATAATGAACAGCGAGGAGTCTCAGATTTTGAATGAGATTCTTCTGCTTTTTACTAATGACTAAAAGAAACTGACTATGGCTATTTGCTATATGACAAAAGACGGCTACGACAAAAAGATGGCCGAGCTCAACCGTCTTGAAAACGAAGAGCGTCCTGAGGTTGTGCGTGCCATTCAAGAAGCCCGCGAAAAAGGAGATCTCTCTGAAAATGCCGAATATGATGCCGCCAAGGAGCGTCAAGGCATGCTCGAAGCAAAAATTTCGGAACTCAAAACCTTGGTTGCCACAGCACGCATCATCGACGAGAGCAAACTGCAAACCGATGAGGTGCAGCTCATGAACAAAGTGACCATCTTGAACATGAACAATAATGCACAAATGACCTATACAGTGGTGAGCGAAACCGAAGCCAACCTGCGCGAGGGCAAAATCTCGATTACCACCCCCATTGCCAAGGGCTTGTTGGGCCACAAAGTGGGCGAAGAGGTTGAAGTGCAGGCTCCAGCCGGCAAAATGAGATTCAAGATTCTTGAAATATCGATTTAAACCCTTCATATATATATATAAACTATGGCATCAATCTTCACTAAAATCGTGGCAGGAGAAATTCCAAGCTACAAGTGTGCCGAGAGCAAGGATTTTTATGCCTTTCTCGACATCAATCCGGTGAATGCCGGTCACACTTTGGTGATACCCAAGCGTGAAGAAAACTACATTTTTGACCTTGGTAGCGAGGAATATACCGCCCTGTGGCAATTTGCCCACAAGGTGGCAATAGCTCTCAAAGCCACCGTGCCATGCAAGCGCATTGGAGTGGCTGTGATTGGGCTTGAAGTGCCCCACTGCCACATTCATCTTGTGCCCATCAGCCAAGAGAGCGACATGGATTTTCACAACAAAAAGCAATTGCCAGCCGAGCAAATGGCCGAAATTGCAAGCAAGGTGCAAGCCGAGTTCAACAAACTTTAAATTCTCTCACAACACATCAAACAAAACACACCAAAACGCCCCACTGCACACTCGCGGTGAGGCGTTTAATTTGATTAAACCACCTTTTCATGAATAAATCAACAACTCTACTCTTCTCACTGCTTGCACTTTTCGCCACCAGGAGCACAACAACAGCCCAAAATTTCGACCAGTTTTTTGATGGTCAAACTTTGCGACTCGACTATCAAATGGCAGGCAACAGCAAGAGTCAAGCCATCTATCTCGACCAACTTGTGAGCGTGCCGGGGTGGCATGGCAAGCGCTCACGCCTTGCCCAAGTGCCAGTGCATGGCAGCGGCGAAATCACCATGCGCGACCACAAAACAGGGCAAGTGATTTACCGTCAATGCTTTTCCACTCTATTTCAAGAGTGGCTCTCATCGCCCGAAGCGCAGGCAACGAGCAAGTCGTTTGAAACCGTGCTACTCATGCCCATGCCACGCGACACAGCCATAGTGACCATTGAACTGCTCAACAACTATCACAACACCATGGCAAGCCTCACCCATCAAGTGGTGCCCACCGACATTCTCATACGCAAAGCCGGCCACAAGCCGGCCACTCCCTATCGCACCCTGCAAACTGCCCACGACACCACACATTGCATCAACATTGCCTATATTGCCGAGGGCTACACGGCAAGCGAGATGCCACTGTTTCGTGCCGATGCCCAATCGGCCATGGAGGCCCTTTTTGCCTATGAGCCATTTAAATCGATGCGCCATCAATTTAACATTGTGGCAGTCGAGGCTGTTTCACAAGAAAGTGGCACCTCAGAGCCTTCAAAGGGAATTTGGAAAAACACAGCTCTACACTCCCACTTCGACACTTTCTATAGCAATCGCTACCTCACCACACTGCATCTCAAAGACATGCACAACTTGCTGGCAGGAATCCCCTATGAGCACATCATTGTGCTCGTGAATAGCGACCGATATGGCGGTGGGGGCATCTTAAACAGCTACAACCTCACCTCTACCCATCACAAGCACTTCAAGCCTGTGGTGGTGCATGAGTTTGGACATAGCTTTGCCGGATTGGGCGATGAATATGCCTATGAAACCGAAGAAAACCCTATCTATCCATCATCAATCGAGCCTTGGGAACCTAATCTCACCACACTTGCCAACTTCAAGAGCAAATGGGCCGACATGGTGACCGAAGGCACTCCAATTCCCACTCCCGAAAATGAGGTGAAAGCCGGCACTATTGGAGCATATGAAGGGGCTGGCTATAGCCTGAAGGGCGTGTATCGCCCAAGCGTGGACTGCCGAATGCGCACCAACAAGAATCCCGATTTTTGCCCTGTATGCACACGCGCCATCAAGCAACTCATCGACTTCTACACCCAATAATCCCCAATCGGTCATTAGGTCGCAATAAGAAAATATCTTAGGCTTTTCCT
>CAMYCE010000074.1 GCA_947254205.1 uncultured Prevotellaceae bacterium | reverse complement strand
CAAAAATTACTCAAAATAATTTGACAAAAACAAAGAAACCTAATGACCGATTTGTGCTAAAAAGTGAATACCACAATAATAGGCTATAAAATTAAACTCAACCGCATTGCAGTTGAGTTTAATTTTATAGGGTATTGTGTAGAGGGTTAATATCTTTAGCCTTTGAGGGCAGCGATGCTCTCTTCGAGCGTCTTAATCTTGGATTGGGCATCGGCCTGTTTTTTACGCTCACTTGCCACCACAGCTTCGGGAGCATGAGCCACAAATTTCTCGTTGCTCAACTTCTTCTCCACGCTCTTGAGGAAACCACGCGTGTAGTCGAGCTCGGCCTCAAGCTTTTGCAACTCCTCTTCAACATTCACATTGCCACCCAGTGGCACGGCAAACTCGGTGGTGCCCACCATGAAGGCTGCTGCCGTGGTATCTTTGGTCTCAACCTCGGCAATCGTGTCGAGATTGGCAATTTTCACCACCACACTCTTGAAGGGGTTGGTCCACTTGCCCACAATTTGCAAGCTCATGGCATTCTTGTTGGGAATGTTCTTGCTCAAGCGCACTGTGCGCACACCCGAAATGATTTCTTTGGCTTCGGCCATGTGGGCAAGTATCTCCTCGTTGGCAGGAGCGATTCTGGGCAGTTGGGCATACATGATGCTCTCGCCCTCGGCACGCTCGTTGATGTGTTGCCACAACTCCTCGGTGATGAAAGGCATGAAGGGGTGCAACAAGCGCAACAGGGTGTCGAAGTAGCCCAATGTGGCGTTAAGCGTAGCGCGGTCGATGGGTTGCTGATAGGCTGGCTTGATGGTTTCGAGATACCAAGCCGAAAATTCCTCCCAAAACAGGCGGTAGATGGCCATCAAGGCCTCGCTCAAGCGGAATTTTGAGAACAAATCTTCAACCTCGGCGATAGTGCTGCTCAGCACATTGCCAAACCACTCAACGGCAAGGCGACTGTGCTCGGGTTGCTCTATATCGGCAACCTCCCAACCCTTCACAAGGCGGAAGGCATTCCAAATTTTGTTGTTGAAGTTGCGACCTTGCTCACACAGGGCATCATCATAGAGAATATCGTTGCCGGCAGGAGCTGCAAGCATCAAGCCCATGCGCACACCATCGGCACCATAGCGGTCGATGAGCTCGAGCGGGTCGGGGCTGTTGCCCAGCGATTTCGACATTTTGCGCCCCAACTTGTCGCGCACAATGCCAGTGAAATAAACATTGTTGAAAGGCTTCTTGCCCATAAATTCATAGCCAGCCATGACCATGCGAGCCACCCAAAAGAAGATGATGTCGGGCCCCGTCACCAAGTCGCTGGTGGGATAGTAATAGTTCAACTCCTCGTTGCCGGGATTGTTGATGCCGTCAAAGAGCGAGATGGGCCACAGCCAGCTTGAGAACCAAGTGTCGAGGCAGTCTTCATCTTGACGCAAGTCGGCAAGCGAGAGCGAGGGGTCTTTTTCTTGGGCAAGAGCAAGAGCCTGCTCGGGCGACTGGGCCACCACATAGCCACCCTTGGGCAAGAAATAGGCAGGAATGCGATGTCCCCACCACAACTGACGGCTGATGCACCAATCCTTGGTGTCGGTCATCCAGTGGCGATAGGTGTTCATGAACTTGGCAGGGAAAAACTTGATGTCGCCAGTTTCAACTGCTTCGAGAGCAGGGCGACACAAGTCGGCCATCTTCAAGAACCATTGCATCGAGAGTTTAGGCTCAATAGCCACATTGGTGCGCTCGCTAAAGCCCACTTTATTCACATAGGCCTCAACCTTCTCCAGCAAGTTGGCCTCGGCAAGGTCTTTCTCGATGAGCTTGCGCACCTCAAAGCGGTCGATGCCCACATACATGCCGGCTGCGTCGCTAATGGTGCCATTGTCGTTGAAAATATCAATGCTCTCAAGATTATATTTCTCGCCAAGCATATAGTCATTCACATCATGGGCTGGGGTCACCTTCAAGCAACCCGTGCCAAACTCGATGTCTACATAGTCGTCTTCAATCACAGGAATTTCACGGCCCACCAGTGGCACAATCACACGCTTGTCCTTGAGGTGCGTGTTCTTGGGGTCGTTGGGGTTGATGCACATGGCCGTATCGCCCATGATGGTCTCGGGGCGTGTGGTGGCAACAATGGCATATCCCTCCTCGCCCACAATCTTGTAGCGCAAGTAGTAGAGCTTGCTGTGCTCCTCTTTATACACCACCTCCTCGTCGCTCAATGCGGTGAGGGCCTTGGGGTCCCAGTTCACCATGCGCACACCGCGATAAATGAGCCCTTTCTCATAGAGGTCGCAAAACACCTTGAGCACACTCTTAGAGCGAGTCTCGTCCATGGTAAAGGCAGTGCGGCTCCAGTCGCAACTGGCACCAATCTTCTTGAGTTGCTCAAGAATGATGCCTCCATGCTCGTGGGTCCAGTCCCATGCGTGCTTCAAAAACTCATCGCGAGTGAGGTCGGTTTTCTTAATACCCTGTTGCGCCAAGCGATTCACCACCTTGGCCTCGGTAGCAATCGAAGCATGGTCGGTACCCGGCACCCACAAGGCATTCTTGCCCTCCATGCGGGCATGACGAATGAGAATGTCTTGAATGGTCTCATTGAGCATGTGCCCCATGTGCAGCACGCCCGTCACATTGGGGGGCGGAATCACGATGGTGTAGGGTTCACGTTCATCGGGAACCGACTTAAACAAATCGTGGTCGGTCCAATATTTATACCATTTATCTTCGACCTCCTTGGGGTCATACTTCGTTGCTAAAGTGTTCATAAATCACCAGATTATTTTCGTTATTTGCGATGTTTCAATTTATTAAGCTACAAAGTTAGACAATGATGTGCTAATGTAAAAGAAAAAGCATCACAAATCAATCGCCCCCTCTCAACCTTTCGCCATCTTTCACGACCTTGCTAATTGAGAGCAGCAATTGGGGGCGGCAATATTTCTAAATCCCCCCCTCTGAATATTTTTAAAATTACAAATATTTTTATAACTTAGTGTCGTTAATTGGTTATTAACTATAATATCAACCCTTTCTTCTGATTCATTTTCACATTATAATATTGAAAAAACTATGACATTAAATCTCAGAAAAAACTTTTGGATTCCAGTAACATTATTTATCGCCGGCCTGCAACCTGCTACAGCACAACAGGTGATTCTCCAAGAAAACTTTGAAAGCCTGAGTGCAACACAAGCCTTGCCTAAAGGCTGGACTCAATTCAGCACAGATGGAGATGCCTATGGGTGGGCGATGAATGCAGGCATGGCCGACCTCACCTGCGGAGGCCGCGGTGGCGGACGTTGCATAGCCTCGGCTTCATATGCCTATGACGATGGAGCTCTACACCCCGACAACTACTTGGTGACACCGATGCTCACCGATGCCGCCAAGGTTGTATACTATGTGTGTGCCCAAGATGTCACTGCCATACAAGAGCACTATGCAGTGATGGCTTCAAAAACCTCAACCGCCGCTTCGGACTTTTCAATCGTATATGAAGAGACGCTGAGCAACAAGCCCTCAAAAACTTCCAGCATGGCTCACGTCATTAAAAAAGCCCAAAGCGACTGGATAAAACGTGAAGTCGAACTCCCTGCAGGAACCAAATATGTTGCTTTCCGCCATTTCAACAGTTCCGACAATTTTGTAATATGCCTTGATGATGTTACCATCTACAACCATGCAGCAGCTACTTCTTATGGAATCGTGGTGGGTGGAATTGAAGTTACAAATGCCAATGCCAGCGACGTGCTTCGTGACGGCACCGTAGCCTATGATGTTGCAAGCCGCACCATTACAATGAACAAAGCTTCGATTAAAACAGATGATATTCCGGCCCTGAACATCATTGCTAAAGGGAAGGACGCATACACCTTGAAACTTGCAGGTGCCGACACCATTATCTCAAAAACCAATAATGGCATTCTATCGAAATCCCCCCTCAATATCGAAGGAGATGGAATGCTGGTGGTGACAAATGAAGACAAGACCCACACTGCCATCGAGGCCCCACAACTAACAGTGAATCAATGCATCATAAAAGCCGATGGAAAACGCGCACTCAGTGGAGATGCAACCGGTAGCCTCGACATAGAGGCCTCTACCATCATTGCTTCAGGAACCGAATGGGGAATTGGCCAATTCACTGCCTTCAACCCCACCGATGTGATTATTACTTCGCCCAAAAACGCCTATTTTTCCTCCGAGCTTAAAGGTATCGCTCAAAACAATGTGCTGTGCAAAGATGTGAAAATCGAAGAGGACTTGTTGTTGAATGAAAATTTTGAAGAGGTGAACGACGGGGAAATTCCTGAAGGTTGGAAAATTGTAGATGGTGACGGAGATGGTCAATGCTGGAAAATGCTTGCCAACCAAGTTGCTACTTGGTTCACACCCCACAGTGGAGCCAAAGGCATCATCTCAATGTCATGGGAAAACTTCAAGACCTACAATCCCAACAACTATCTCATCACACCCAAGGTTGATGGAGCCTATAAACTTAAATATTATTTCGCTATCAACCCTGTTGCCCATTCCGACCACTATGCAGTGATGGCTTCAACAACCAATGACAACCCCGAAAACTTCTCAATTGTTTTTGAAGAAACCGGAACAGAACTGCCATTCATCAAGGGCAGTGAGTCACAGTCGGAGTGGATTGAGCGCGTCGTCATGCTACCTGAAGGGACACAGCACATCGCTTTCTGCCATTTTAATTGCACCGACCAAAACTATGTTCTCTTAGACGACATTAA
Organism: uncultured Prevotellaceae bacterium; assembly: GCA_947254205.1. Classification (GTDB taxonomy): domain Bacteria; phylum Bacteroidota; class Bacteroidia; order Bacteroidales; family Muribaculaceae; genus Sodaliphilus. The sequence goes on along the minus strand of CAMYCE010000074.1, from coordinate 5,696 downwards.
AGTTTATCGTGGCATCGCTACCAGCGTGAACGACCTTCACACAGACTCTGCCTCCTCGATAGAGGGCTACTATGACCTCATGGGGCGCAAGTTTGATGCGATGCAACCAGGAATCAACATCGTTAAACTGAAAAACGGTCAAGTGCACAAGCTATTCCAGAAGTAAAAAAACCGCCTTCAGGTCTTTTTGCAGGTTCTATCGCAATTTCAGCCAACAGGCATTAGAAATAGCAACAACACAAGGCTCCTCGACCACCACTCATGTGAGCCCTAAATGTAAAAAACTATATATCTAAATCAAAGGCTACATCACCAACCGGAGATGTAGCCTTTGCTATAACGTTAACATCGAGGCAATGGAAATTACCCTGCATCAAGAATTCTCATATACCCCTTGGTTAAAAGGGGAGGTCGTCGCTACTGCCTCCACTAAAGTCGGGAGCGGGAGCGGCAGGGGCTACCGGGGTGGCAGGAGCACCGGCATAGGTGGGTGCAGGAGCTGGGGCACCCATGGGAGCAGCAGGAGCAGAAGCAGGCGCACCCATGCCCACAGTGTTAGGGTCTACCGGCTCGGCTTTCCAGCCATTGATGTTGGTGAACCAACGGCCATTATACTCATGGCTGTCGATGTCGAAGCTCAAGCGAACGGTTTGTCCCACTTCGAGAGGGAATTGATTGGCACGGTCGCCAAAGAAGCTAAAGAAGATTTTCTTGGGATAGGCTTCTTGGGTTTCGAGCACATATTCTTGCTTACTCCAACTGTTACCAGTTTTAGACACGCCACTTTGGGCAGGAAGTTTCTGTATTATTTTTCCTATTGCTTCCATTATATTTCTGTTGTTAATTTAATTATTCTAAACTCAAAAAAACTAAGTAGCAACAAAATTACAAAATCTTTTTGACTCCTGCCCCACGTTCAACTCACATTTTCATTCCCTCTCCTCCTTTACTTTGCCGTTTCTTGAATCACATTCAAGAAATAGGCTTCGCTCTTGATGAGGTTGCGCGACTGCAACACCATGGTTTTGGTCTCGCTCAGCAGGTTCAAAAACAAGGCACCGGCCCTTGTGCTGGCATATGGATTTTCTTGCACGCGGGTGATGTGACGCTTAATGGTGAGGGCAATCATGTCGAAGAGGTCATCGCGCTTGCTCATGATGTCGTCGAGTTCTTCAAACTTGCGCTTCTCCAAGATTTCAGCAATTTGCTTGAAAATGTCGTCAACACCATCATTCACTGCCTTGAGGTCTTGAATTTGGGCACCACTCAAGCCATGATGATTGTTGTTGATGTGCTCATAGGCAGGTCGGGTGCAGTGCAGCAGTGCCTTCGACACCTCACACAGGTAGTCGACTATCTGCACATAGTAGTGGGCTGTTTCCACCTTTTGAGCTTCGAGTTGCTTGATCACCGACACTATGGCATACTTGCGTGCACTTGCCTCGCGATACATGCGCTCGCTCTCGGCAACCATGTTTTTGAGCTCATGGCGATTTTCGGTAAACAGCGACACCAGCATGTGATTGTAGATGCGGTGGGTGTCTTTCATCGTCAACACCACCGTGCGAGTGCAATGGTAGAGCACATCTTCGGGGGCATCTTCGTTGTGAAGGGTGAGCGACTTGGCCTCTTCTTGGTTTTCATCAACCTTCTTCACCAAGAAGCGACGCAACAGCATGTAGCCTGCCAGCACCACTGTGGCGGCAAGCGCATAGCCCTCGCCAAGCATGAGGAATGAGGTGATGGCAAAAGTGGCTACAAAGGCAATGAATGCCGTGACAAACCAGCCCATAATCACCACCATCACGCCCGAAATGCGATAAACGGCACTTTCACGGCCCCACACTCTATCGGCAAGCGACGAGCCCATCGACACCATAAACACCACATAGGTTGTTGACAACGGCAACTTAAACGAGGTGCCAATGCAAATGAGAATTGCTGCCGAAGCCAAATTGACCACTGCCCTGATTTTATCGTAGTTGGCATCATCTTTTTCATCATCGCTCAAGGGTATGAATCGCTTGTTGATAGCGTCAATCACCCTATTGGGCAAAAGACGATGATAGCGGTTGTTGATATTGACCGACATGCGCACCAAGGCACGCGAAAAGGCTGTGGATTGAAAACGCTCATCTTCTTCTTGCTGAGAGGCAAGCGACAACTCGGTTTCAGATACCTTTTGGGCATCTTTTGAGAAAAAGAGGGTGAGAGCCATCACCACACCTGCCACTCCAAGCAAGGAAACATTGGTGAGATTTGAGTCGCCCAATGCGCCCATATACATGTTCACGTCGCCTGTCGACTCGGCAATTTTAAAGGCATCGAGGCCGGCAAGAGGCACACCCACAAAATTCACCAAGTCGTTGCCGGCAAAAGCCAATGCCAGAGCAAAAGTTCCGCTCAAAATCGTGATTTTCAAGATGCTCACGCCCAAGCGTTGCAACCCCCAAAACAATAGTGTTGTAACCACCCAAATGCCAAGCAATAGTAGCGACAAATTGTGGTCGACAAAGCTTTTCAAATCAACCGACATCAAACTCGAACTGCCAAGCCCCTTAATGAGCGAAAAATAGATGATGCCCACCAGTGCCACAGCACACCACGGCGCACCCAAGCGAGCAAATTGCTTCTTGTAGCGAAATGTGAAAATGAGGCGAGAAAAATACATGACTATCGAGCCCATTATGAAGGAGAGCACTACCGACACCAATATTGCCGAAATCATGCCCAACGCCTTGCCTCCATTCACAAATTTGTCAATATCGGCAATCGTCAGCCCACTGTCGCTATAGATTTTAAATATCGAAATGGCTACCGAGGCTCCCAACAATTCAAATATCATCGACACCGTTGTTGAAGTGGGCAGACCCAACTTGTTGAAACCGTCGAGCAAAACCACATCGGTGAGCATCACACCCACATAAAGAAACATAATCTCGGCAAAGGTGAACATGCTGGGGTGAAACACGCCATTGCGCGACACTTCCATCATGCCATGAGAGGTGAGCACACCCACAAGAATGCCCATAGCTGCTACCAAAATAATGGTTTTGTAAGATGCCACTCGGCTACCCAACGATGAGTTCAAGAAATTGATGGCATCGTTTGACACGCCCACAATCAAGTCAACTACTGCAAGAATGACGAGAATAACGAGAATAACAGTAAAAATAGGACTCATAGGTCAGTTTCTTTTTTTTTAATTTCCAATATATTAACAATCATTTTTCGATTACTTGTGCAACGAGAAGCTAAAAATCAAGCCTCCGCCATCGCGATTGGCCACCGTGATATTGCCTTGATGAAACTGCACGGCATTTTTCACAATCGACAGTCCAAGCCCCGTGCCTCCCAACTGGCGTGAGCGCCCTGCATCAACCCTATAAAAGCGTTCAAACAAGTGTTCCAAATGCTCGGGTGCCACTCCCACTCCATTGTCGGCAAAAGTAAAATAATAATATTGCGAGTTTTCACTCGTGAGTTTCACCTCAACATCACGCCCTTCACTATAATGAAAGGCATTGACCATGAGATTGCGAAATATCGACTCCACGAGCGACTTGTTACCCACAATCATCACGCCCTGTGGCACTTGCAAGTCGATGCGCATTTGTTGCTCTTGTGGATACACAGCCATGTCGCTGGCAACCGCTTGCACTACTGCAGTCACATCTACCTGTTCTCCACCGGCAATGTGTTGCGGGGCATCGCTAATGCGAGTAATCACCGACAAGTCGCTCAACAATGCACTCAATCGGCGTGCATTGTCGTAGGCTTTATCGAGCAGTCCTTTTTTCATACTGGCAGTCAAGCTATCACCACTATTTTCGAGTGTTTCAAGGCAAGCCTGAATGATGTGTACCGGGGTTTTGATTTCATGACTGATATTATTGGAGAGTCGTTGCTTGAGCAAGTTTCGCTCACGCTGTTCCTTAATCGACTCTCGAAGCATGCGGTCGCGCTCAAGAGCTGTTTCTTGCAACACTTTATAGAGGTTCACAATGTGGCTCGATATATCGCCAAGCTCGTCGTCGGGAAAACTGTGCATGTCATAGTGGCTGATGTCGCCAAACTCAGCCTCATGGGCAAATCGGCGCAAGTTTTTCACACTGCGACTCATGTTGTGGGCGGCAAACCATGCCAATATCGACAATATCATGGCTATTGCCACTATCACATAGCTATTAAACGAGTCGGCAGTGAGCATCGAAGCAAGCGAGTGGGTGTAGGGCAGGGCTGTGCGCACCACCACCCCATCGCCCTTGGTTGCCGAGTAGAAATATTCTTTATCATTCACAGCCGACAAGCGACGCTTGGTGAATCCGCGACCACTCTTCATTGCCTGCTGAAACTCGGCCCTGCCTGCATGATTGATTTTCACTTCGCCATTGGAGTCAAACTTCACATGCCCTTTGAAGTCGATAACCGAAACGCGCAACGAGTCGCCATAGTTGAGCGAGTCGATAAAAGCTCTGTTGATACTCCCGCCATGCTCAATGCGGTCGAGAATGAGCGAGTTGAGCAATTGCAAGTCGCTATTGAGCATCTCAACCTTGTGTTCACGCTCACGCGTGTATTGCAATGCAAAGAATATAGCCGTGAGCGACCATGTGAAAAACACAATGAGCAAAAAGATGCGCGTCTGCACATTAATCAGTCGTCTTGAATCCATATCCCTGTCCTTGTTTAGTCACGATATACTTGCCATAGTTGCCCAATTTCTTGCGCAAGCGACCAATGTTGACATCGACCGTGCGGTCAATGACATACACATCTTCACTCCACACGCGATTTAAAATATCAGCCCTCGAAAACACTTTATTGCGGTTTTCGAGTAAAAACAATGCCAAGTCAAACTCTTTGCCAGTGAGTTGCACTTCAGCACCATCAACTTGACACCGGCGTTCATCTTTGCACAAGATTAAGCCCTCAAACGTCTCTTCATTGTCGAGCTTGAGCCTGCCACTGCGATGCAACACACTGCGCACTCGCGCCACAAGCTCGCGCATCGAGAATGGCTTTTTAATGTAGTCATCGGCCCCCTTGGCAAAGCCTTGCAACAAGTCGTCTTCACTATCCTTGGCCGTGCAAAAAATAATGGGCACACTCTTGAGACTCTCAATTGAGCGCAAGCGGTGGGCCAATTCAAAACCATCAATGTGCTTCATCATCACATCGAGCAAAAACAAGTCGTAACGCTCAAGTCGCAAGCGCAACGCCTCCTCGCCCGACAGGGCGACATCGACCTCAAAACCAGCCAACTCAAGATTGAGCTTGAGCACAAACCCTATCGATTCCTCATCGTCGACAATCAATATCTTTGCTTTCTTTGCCATCATGTAGCATGTTCATGTTTCAATGTCACAAAAGTAAAAGAAAGCAATCACTCAAATATAACAAAGCTGTAACATTTTCATGTATGCCATAAAAAGAGCGTTTTTTAACCCAAATCGGTCATTAGATTTCTTTGTATATTACTGCCAAATTTTCGAACCTGTGCATAACTAAGAAATCACTTTCTAAACCAGGCTCCACAAAAAACAAGAAGCCTTACCTCTTGCGACATTTGGACATAAACCATCCAAATCACGTGTGGAGTATAGACATCACCTATATTCCTATGAGGAAGGGCTTTATGTATCTTACGGCTATCATTGATGTCTACAGTCGCTGTATTATGGCCTGGGGACTGC
>CAMYCE010000073.1 GCA_947254205.1 uncultured Prevotellaceae bacterium | reverse complement strand
CAAAATCAATCAAAAACTCCTCAAAATAATTTGACAAAAACAAAGAAACCTAATGACCGATTTGGGTTAAAGGCACTATCAGCCGAGAATGTTCGATCAGCTAGGGTGGCTGTTGATAACTTTTGCTTGCCCAATGAGCAGGTGAGTCGATAGTTTTTCACTATCTTTGCAAGCATCATGAACGGTGTAGGTAAACTATATTTTCGCTATGGCACCATGGGCTCGGCCAAAACAGCCCTGTTACTCACTCAGGCTTATAACTTTGAGGAACGGGGCATGCAATACCTGTGCATGAAGCCCGTGATCGATAATCGAGAGAAGGATAGTGTGATTCGCTCGCGCATTGGCATTGAGAGGCGATGCGAGTGGATTTATCGTGAAATGGACATCTATGAGCATCTCAAGCATCTATTCGACGAGACGTTGGAAGTGAAAAGCTGGATTCTCATCGATGAGGCACAATTCTTGTCGCAGGCCCAAGTCGACCAACTCGCGCGCATTGTCGATGACTATGGCGTGAATGTGGTGTGCTATGGCTTGCGCACCGATTTTCAGTCGCACCTCTTTGAGGGTTCACGCCGGCTCTTTGAGCTTGCCGACTCGATCGACGAGATAAAATCGACTTGCTCGTGTGGGCGCAAAACCATTATCAATGCCCGCATCGATAGCAAGGGCAATGTGCTCAACGATGGCGACCAAGTTGAGATTGGTGGCGACGACAAATATGTGGCTATGTGCCGTCGTTGCTGGCGCAACCGCCGCTTGCAAAGTTCAGAGCGCAATGCCCTCAAGTTTAAGCCGTAGTCAATTTGTTCATGGCGATGGGAGAGGGCTACTTGTCGTCGTCAAACACCAGTTGCAACACCCAAGTCACCACCGAGAGCACAATGCTGTAGAGCATGGCCCACAAGAAACCATCAACTTTGAAATAATCGTCAAGAAACCAAGCGCACAATAGCACCATGAGACCATTGATCACAAGAGTGAAAAGTCCGAGGGTCATGAACGTCACAGGAAACGACAAAAACTTTACCACGGGGCGAATGAAGGTGTTGATCACCCCCAGCACGGTGGCAACGATAAATGCAGCCCACCATGGTGCGATGGTGATGCCTGGCAATAAATAGGCTGTGAGCCAAACGGCAATAGCTGAAACGACGAGTGTTGTGAGCATAGTGTTGTAGAAGAAATATGTTATTTTAATTTGATTTTAATCAAGAATCGTGCCATGGGTGAGGGCATATTTGCCTGCACCTGTGAAGCAAAGTGCTAACGCTCCCAGCAAGTATAGGGCCGGCAACTCGGCAGCCCAGCCTCCTGTGGCAGCGTCGACGGTGAATAGTGTCGACAAATGAGCCATTAAAATGGCAACCACCATGTTGCCCGCCACGGCAGTAGCAGCAGCACGTGTCCACAAGCCCGGCACAATCATGGCCGATGCCACCAGTTCAACCAGCAGGGCACCATAGGCAAGAAAAGTGGGCAATCCCAAGGTGGCAAGCATTCCGCCTATGCCGTCGATGCCATAAATGGCCTTGTGAACACCATGAAAAAGTAGCAATCCGCCCACACTGAGGCGAAGAACGAGTAAACCTAAATCATTGTTGCGTAATAAATCCCTATTAAACAAAATCTTGTCAATTTAAATTAGATACTTAAATCGCGTGTAAAGTTACACATAATATTTTTACTATGGTCGTTCTTTTCTCTGTTTTTTTTGATAATGAATTGCCGTTGAACAACTCTTGAAAAATAGAGAAAATGTCAAAAAAAATAGCTAAGTTTGCACCCTAAAAGAAAAAAAATAGGTAATTCTTGGTTTAACAGTGTTGAAACGTTAAAATTTTAATCAAGGTATGAGGAGTTCTTACAAAAGTATTTTAAATCAGTCAAAAGACTATGTGGCAATTATTTTTGGGTTGTTGTGCGTGGCTTTTGGCTATAGTGCATTTATCTTGCCCAGCCAAATCGTGACAGGTGGCGTGACCGGTATTGCCACCATCATTTATTTTGCCTGCGACAAGTCGATCAATATTGCTGTGCCCAATTATGGCATCAATGTGTTGTTGTTGCTCATTTCCTTTCGCACGGTGGGCAAGCAATTTGTGATTCGCACGATATTTGGAGCCACAGTGCTCAATATTATTTTCTATGTGCTTTCGCCTTGTTTCACAGCCCCTTTGGTCGAGGGCGAACCATTCATGAACATTGTGTTGGGGAGCATTTTGTGTGGCATTGGGCTTGGACTCACCTTCTCGCACAATGGCAGTAGTGGAGGCACCGATATTGTTGCGGCAATGGTCACCAAGCACAGCAACGTGTCGTTTGGTCGCATGATGCTCTATTGCGACTTGCTGATCATTTCATCGTCCTATTTCTTGTTTCACAAGATCGACAACTTAGTCTATGGCTACGTGTTTTTAGTGCTCAACTCCATTTTTAGCGATGCCACTATCAACAACCGTTTCCAAAGTGTGCAGTTCCTCATTTTCAGCGATAAGTGGGCAGAAATTGCCAATGCCATTGAGGTGGAGTTGCATCGAGGGTGCACCTTGTTGCATGGCATGGGGTGGTATAGCAAGCAAGACGAGAATGTGTTGCTTGTGATATGTCGCAAGTATGAGCGCATCATGATGCAACGCATCATCAAGAGCATCGACCCCAACGCTTTTATCTCGGTGGTGAACACCAGCAGTGTGTTTGGCGAGGGCTTCGACCAAATGAAAGTGCGCCTGCGTGGCAAGGCTACAGCCAGCCAAACCATTGCGAGCAATAACGACACTGCCAAGCCCGCAACCAAGCCCTAAATAAGCGTGTGCGGTCGCTTAGAAAAAATCGTTTATAGTCGAAAAAAAATTAAAAAAAGATAGAAGGTGAAAGAATTGAGCTGCCCCAAGTGTGGCAATGTGTTTCGGGTTGATGAAGAGGGCTATGCCTCGATTGTGAGTCAGGTGAAAACGGCAGAGTTTGAGGCCGAGGTGTCTAAACGCATGGTCGAGTTGAGCAAGCAAGAGCAACTTGCCCGGCAAGCTATGGCGGAGAAAGCCGAAAAAAACTATGAGGCCAAGCTCAATAGCCGTGTGCTGGAGTTGAGCAAAAAAGACACCGAGATTGCACGGCTCAAAGAGCAACTCAATGGCATTGCACAAAAAGCCGAACTTGAATTTAAGGAACAACTGGCACTTAAAAATGAAGAAATTGCCAGCCTCAAAACCCACATTGCCAAAAGCGACGAGCAAGTGAAAGTGGCAGTGCTTGAGCAACAAAACAAGTTGCAAAGCGAGTTGCAAAAGCGCGACCAAGCTATCACGACACTCAATGCCCAAGTTGAGCTTGAAAAAAAGGAAGCCACCTTGCGAGAAACCCACATCAAAGAGCACTATGAGATGCAACTCGCCCAAAAACAAGAGCTTGTCGACTACTACAAAGACTTGAAGGTGCGCCTCTCAACCAAGATGATAGGTGAGTCGCTGGAGGTGCATTGCAACACGCTCTACAACACCACCTTGCGCTCAATGTTGCCCAATGCCTATTTTGAAAAAGACAACGATGCCAGCGAGGGCACCAAGGGCGATTTCATTTTTCGTGACTTTGATGGCGACATGGAGTATGTGTCAATCATGTTTGAAATGAAAAATGAGCTTGAAAATGGTGGCAAGAAGCACAAAAACGAAGATTTCTTCAAGAAACTTGACGACGACCGTAACAAAAAGAAGTGTGAATATGCCGTGCTGGTGTCGTTGCTCGAAACCGACAATGAGCTCTACAACAATGGCATTGTCGATGTGTCGCATCGCTACCCCAAGATGTATGTGATTAGGCCACAATTCTTCATTCCACTCATCACCCTGCTGGTGCAAACCTCGCGCAAGAGCATCGAGTATCAGCGCAGGCTGGCTGTGGCTCAAAGCCAAAGTGTAGATGTAACCAATTTTGAGGACAAACTCAATGATTTCAAAGATAAGTTTTCAAAGAATTACCGCCTTGCCAGCGAGAAATTTAAGACCGCTATCGACGAAATCGACAAGACGATTGCCCATCTGCAAAAGGTGAAAGACTCATTGCTGGGCTCCGAAAACAATTTGCGACTGGCCAACGACAAGGCCGATGGATTGACTATCAAAAAACTCACCTACAACAATCCCACCATGAAGCAAAAGTTTGACGAAGCTCGCAAGCCATCATAGCACATGCCTAATAAGGCGTTAAATATAAAGGCTTGATATATAGCACTGTGGAGACGATGCATGCATCGTCTCCACAGTGTTCATCAACAACTAATTGTCGTCTTTCACGCCCTCTTCACTCTCCCTCACTTCTCAAAAAAAGAGTCATGCTCCTCGATGTGTGAGTGAGCATGACTGTTTCTTTGCTGAGTAGACTCGCGTGGAAAATTAATCTCCGTTGTTGATAGCTTCGTTGGGGCATACTTCAGCGCACGAACCGCAGCTGATGCATGTTTCGGGATCAATTACATACTTGTCGCCTTCGCTGATTGCACTTGTTGGGCAAACCGAGATGCAAGTTCCACAAGCTACACAGTTGTCATCAATTACATATGCCATTGTAGTAGAATTTAGAAATTAAATTTATTAGTTAAAGTTGATTAGAAAAATCTGAGAGCAAAGTTAGTGCTTTTATTTGAATTGACAACTTTTTTCTTTTTAATTTTCTTGACACAAAGTGACGGGCAAGATGATTTGAATTGCCTACCTTTGTGGCGCATTTTATTTATAATTAGGGAAATATGAAGTCTTGGTTACTGTTATTCTTGGTTGTGCCCCTTGCAGGGCTCTATTATGCCATGATGCGTGTGTGGCACATTTTGCCACTTTCAGCCCCCTTTAAGGTGGCAATTGTGGCTGTGCTGGTGCTGTGCTTTGCCATGTTTTTTTTGAATTTCTTTGTTGTCGACAAGTTGCCCATGTGGCTTGCAACGGTGGTCTATAATGTGGGCAACTCCAGCCTTGTTGTGTTGCTCTATGCCGTGATGCTGTTTGCCCTGCTCGATGTGGGGCGCCTGCTTGGGTGGGTGCCCTCGTCGTTCTTGCATGGCAGCCTTGCCGGCACTCTCACCGTGGTGGCTGTGCTGGGAGGCTTGTTCACCTATGCCCACATTCACTACATGCACAAGCAGCGTGTGCCACTCGACTTGGCCACAAGCAAGCCTCTTCGCGATGGGCCTCTCACGATTGTGCTCATGAGCGACTTGCATGTGGGCTATCACAACGATGTTGATGAACTTAATCGATGGGTCGACATGGTGAATCGTGAAAAGCCCGACTTGGTGCTCATTGGTGGCGACATTATCGATGGCCACATGCGCCCACTGCAAGAGCAAGGCATGGCGCAGAGTTTTAGGCGCATCAAGGCTCCGGTGGTGGCTTGCTTGGGCAATCATGAATATTATAGTGGCACGCCCCAAGCTTGCCGGTTCTATGAAGAAGCCGGCATTAAGTTGCTCATCGACGAGGCGATCACAATCAAAGGCATTAACATTGTGGGGCGCGACGACCTCACCAACTCGCGTCGCCGGCCCCTGTCATGGCTCATGGCACAAGTCGACAAGTCACGGTTCACCGTGTTGCTCGACCACCAGCCCTATCACCTTGAGCAGGCACAGCGTGCAGGCATCGATTTCCAGTTTAGCGGGCACACCCACTATGGGCAAGTGTGGCCCATGTCGTGGCTTGAAAATTTGGTCTATGAGAAAGCCTTTGGGCCACTCACCAAGGGAAGCACTCGCTATTATGTGTCGAGTGGTTTGGGCATTTGGGGCGCTAAGTTTCGCATTGGCACCCAAAGCGAATGGGTGGTGGCTCGTGTGTTTCTTCACGCAAGCAGGTAGGTTGCAAAACGAAGCATTCGTGTGAATTTTGAGAGGGGAAATGTCTTTTTAGGTGGGATTTTTTACGCTTTAAAGTTAAAAAATATTTAAATAGCAATTTTTTCTTGTAAAAGTTTTGGAGGCAAAGAAAAAGGAGTTATATTTGCATTGGTTTTTCATGGTATTAGTTTTTAAGGTTGCGAAATACCAAGCGTCGTGAGACGATTTCTATTTCGTTTTTGTTTAAGGTTTATGTTAATGGTATTAGAAGGTTAATTAGTTAGTCAATCCGCGATAAGTGATTATCGTGGATTTTTTTCTAATATACTTCAGCCCGTAAATGAGTGGGTTGTGAAAGTTGGGGTAAATTGCTAACTTTGTTTTCTCATCAAAAATAGATAATCATGGATTCTCAAGATTGGAAATCAAAATTGGGTGCCGCTTTCAATGTTGAAGTGCCCACGAGCGAGGAAATTGCTGCCTCTCAAGAGGTTTCGCCTGCCACACAAGGCGATGCATTGGCACAACAAGGCAAAGAAATGGTGAATGTGATGCTCGACAAGCGCAACCGCAAGGGCAAGAAAGTGACCCTCATCACCGACCTCAAGTGCGACGACGAAGCTCTCAAGGAGCTGGCTGCCACGCTCAAGAAGCATTGTGGCGTGGGTGGCTCGGCACGTGGTGGCGAAATTTTGATTCAAGGCGACTTTAGGGACAAAATTCTTGAGTTGCTCAAAAGTCAAGGTTTTAAGGCGCGATTGATTTAATAACTTTGTTCACGCCCCTCCCCCCAAAAAAGGGGCTTTATGGTTTTGATGTTATGAGAAACATGAAAGTGATTAAGGCTTCGGCAGGTTCGGGCAAGACCTACACGCTTGCTCAGCGTTATATCGAACAACTGCTGTGGGCCACCGACCCTGTAACGGGCAAGAAAAGTCTGCGCAAGGGCACAACTGCCTATCATGAGCACATTTTGGCCATCACGTTCACCAATAAGGCCACCGATGAAATGAAAGGGCGCATTGTCGAAGAACTCTACTTGCTTGCTCGTGGCGAGGGTGGCTATCTGCAAGGATTTTGCGATAAATATCAAGAGAGTGCAGATGGCATTCAGCAGGCTGCAGGGGCTGCCCTTGAGGCGATATTGTTTAATTACTCCACATTCAATGTGAGCACGATCGACTCGTTTTTTCAAGTGATTATGCGCACCTTTGCGCGTGAACTCGATCGTGACTATAACTATGAAATTCAGCTCGACGATAATTTTGCCATTAGCCAGTCGGTTCACGATTTTATGCTATCGCTGGGCAACGGAGCCAAGATGCAATCGCAACTCGACCGCTGGGTCAAAGATTTTATTCAAGAAGAAATCAACAATAAGGGCGACTGGAATTTTTTTGGAAATCGCCTTTCTGAGCGATTGGTTTCATTCTCATCGATTATCAGCAAAGAGCTATTTAGAGAGCATCACGACGAAATTAAAACCTACTTGAGCGACTTGGGGAATGGCAGTGGCGTGTCGCGCATCAATCAGTTTAAGAAAAAAGTGGCCGAGGCACATGCCCACTATAAAAAAGCCTGTGATGGCTTTGGCGACGAAGTGCGTGCTTTTTTAGATGCTCATTCTCTCAATGACAACAATTTGAAGCGATCGGGCATTGTCACCCTGTATCATCATGGCACATTGAGCGACAGTCAAGTGGCCACTTTGCATGGCTATGTCGACAATGGCTTGTCGATGAGCGAGAAGGTGATTAAAAAAGCCGATTTGGCAACATTGAGCGAGGCAGAAAGGGCAGAGTTTGACAGCTTGTTGCCTCGATTCATCGAAAGCTACGACAGGGAGCGCGCTTTGGCCACGCTGTTGAGCCACATTTGGCAACTTGGCTTGCTGGGACACATCGACCAAAAGTTGGAGCAGTTTCGCAAAGACAACAACTCCATTTTGCTTGCCGATACCAATGAGTTGATTGCCAAGGTGCTTGATAGTGGAGTTGACTTTGTGTATGAGCGCGTGGGCACATGGATTCATCATTTCATGATTGATGAGTTTCAAGACACCAGTCGCAAGCAATATAGCAACTTCAAGCCCTTGCTCGACGAGAGTTTGAGCCGTGGCAACGAAAACCTCATTATTGGCGATGAGAAACAGAGCATCTATCGCTTTCGCAACAGCGACCCCGACTTGTTGCAGTCGCAATTGGGCAAGGACTTTGATGAGGCCTTTGACGACAGCACCAAGCTCAACACCAATTATCGCAGTTTTGAGCACATCATTGGGTTCAACAATGCGTTTTTTGAGCAGTTGGTGCACTATTACAATGCCAGCAACGAGTATCCCAAGTTGGGCACCACCTATGAAAACCTCAAGCAGGCCTATAGCGGGCGTTATGACTCGACAGGCAAGCATGGCTATGTGAAAGTGGAGTTTATCTACACAGGGCGCAAAAAAGATATGCCCAAGCGCACCGATGCCTCGGGCAACGAGTTGGAAGGGAAGAATCAGGTGCTCGACCGCTTGCCCGGTCAAATTTTGCGACTCAAAAACGAGCAAAAGTTTGCCTTTGGCGACATGCTCATTTTGGTCAACGACCATGCCGATGGCAATGCAGTGGTGGAGCGCCTGCTCAAGCACAATGCCCAAGCACAGGAGCAAGAGCACATCAACATTGTGTCGAGCGAGTCGTTGTTGCTCAAGAACTCGCCGGCAGTGCGGCTCATTGTGAGTGTGTTGCGATTTGTCGATGCAACCCAATATTACAGCACTGCAATAGAAGAGCAAGATGCCCAAGTAGAGAAAACGCCGGTCCAACGCCTCATGGAACGCCGCCTCAAAGAGCAGGCACGCTACAAGGCTTTGCACGACTTTGGCAAGAAGGTGGGCACAGCTCCCGAAGGCAGCGACTTGGGTGCCCTGCTGGTTGAAACCTTTGCCCAAAACCGCGAAGAAATTAAAGACAAGTCGATTGAAGAAAAAATCGAGGCCTATGCTCGCGAACTTGCCGATGTGTTGCCCAACAGGCACACCGAGATGACCAACCTTTTGGGGCTTGTCGACAAGATTATTCAAAAATATCTCATCGAGGCAGGAATGGTTCAAGACTCCGAAACCGCTTTTTTGTTGGCTTTTCAAAACGTTGTGCTTGAATTTACCGAGCAACACAGCAGTGGGGGCACTGTGCACGAGTTGCTGAAATATTGGGATTCCAAGAAAGAGAAACTCTCGATTCCATCGGCAAGCGATGACGATGCTATCAAGGTGATGACCATTCATGCTTCCAAGGGACTTGAGGCTCCTTGTGTGCTCATTCCGTTTGCCGATTGGGGCATGATACAGCCCGACAGCCTCGTGTGGGTGGAGCGCAAGCATTGGCTTGGTGCCAACAAGGGATTGCCCTTTTTGGGTATCGACAAGGATAGCGACGGCGAAACGTGCCTTGTGCCTCCACTCATTCCGCTCACGAGCACGTTTTTAGACTTGGTGAGCGAGTTTCATGGCTACAGCAAAACGCTCAATCAAGAAAATTTAATCGACAAAATCAACAAAACCTATGTGGCATTCACTCGCCCACGGCAGTCGCTATATATCAATGCGTTGGTGAGCGACACCACTGGCGACACCGCCAAGGAGAAAACCACAATTGGCAATTTGCTCTACTCGCTCTTGATGAAAACCGAGGGGGTGAAAAGTGTGAAATGGAAGGACAGCCGGCCCGGTGCCACCGATGTGGGCGATGAATATCTCGATTTTTGCGAGTTGGGAGTTGAAGAGGAATACTACAAGCAAGCCTCTGGTGAAGGCACATTGCACGCCGTGGAAGCCATGCCACGCTATGTGGTGAACTCGGCTCTGTCGCGACTTGAGGTGAAATTGCCCGATTTAATGCCCGATGAGGCTACCGACGAGGGCATCAGGTTGCACCGCCTGTTTAGTTATGTGCGCGATGAGCGCGATGTTGAGCGAGCCATGCGCTTGGCACAAAAACGCCACTTGTTGAGCAACGATGCAGGCGAATATTGGACACTATCGCGAGTGGAGCAAGTGATGAACAAGATGCTGCTTGACACGCGCACACGCGACTGGTTTTCGGTCGACAACAAAGTGTATAACGAACGCCCCTTCATGAAACCCAAGACCGAGAAAGGCAGGGTGGTTGCCGAGCGACCCGACCGTGTGGTGATGCGCCCCAATGGCGAGGTGTGGGTGATTGACTATAAGTTTGGCGAGAGCAACACTCGCTCACTCACAGCGCGCTACACCCGTCAGGTGCAACGCTACATGCGCCTGTTGCGCGAGGCAGGCTATGGGAAGGTGAAAGGCTTCTTGTGGTGGGTGCGCCTCGATGAGGTGATGCCCATCAACGAGAAAGGAGAAAATGAAATAAAATTTAAGAATTAAAATACAATTATAACAGTTAGGCAAAACTTTGCTGCCATAGATTTTGAAACAGCCAATGGTCAACGCTCATCGGTGTGCTCGGCGGGGGTAGTGATGGTGCGTGAGGGTGAAATTGTCGATAAGTTCTACTCCCTATGAGTTTTATGACACGTTGCGCCCCTCGCGTCGCTATTTTCCCGACCTCGAAAACCACCAGTTGCACACCGTGGCAGCCACTGTGGGCTATGACTTTGCCCATCATCACCACGCGCTTGCCGATGCCGAGGCCTGCGCATGGATAGCAATCGAAATTTCATGAAAGATTGAAAAATCACGGCTCTTTCATTTGAAATTTAAACCAACACATAACGCCCTTACCCGA
>CAMYCE010000072.1 GCA_947254205.1 uncultured Prevotellaceae bacterium | reverse complement strand
TACTCAAAATAATTTGACAAAAACAAAGAAACCTAATGACCGATTTGGGTTAAATGTTACAGTAAAAACTTTTGAAAAAAAAGCATTGGGCGACACATTTCACTCAATGCTTTTATCGTTGAACACTATTGCTCATGTATCCTTGTAAAAAAGAAATACAGAGCAGTGTTTAGGAATAACCATTATTCGGCAGCCTCGGCCTTAGGAGCTTCGGTTGCAGTTTCGGCTTGAGCAGTTGCTTTGCGACGGCTACGACGAGTTGACTTCTTGGCTGCGCCTTCCTTCTTGTCGGCAAGCAAAGCCTCATTGTAGTCAACAAGCTCAATGAAACAAGTTTTGGCACTATCACCCAAGCGGTTACCCAGCTTCAAGATGCGAGTGTAGCCACCGGGACGATCGCCAATCTTTTGCGAAATGTTTTTGAAAAGCTCGGTAACAGCTTCCTTGTTTTGCAAGTAGCTGAAAACAACACGACGCGAGGCAGTGTCGTCGGTCTTGGCGCGATTGATGAGAGGCTCGGCATAGACACGCAATGCCTTTGCCTTGGCCAAGGTTGTAAAGATTCTCTTGTGGAAAATCAAAGAAATAGTCATGTTAGCCAAGAGGGCATCACGATGAGCTTTCTTGCGGCTTAAATGATTGAATTTTTTATTGTGTCTCATTTTAATTACTCTTTATCTAATTTATACTTAGAAATATCCATGCCAAAGGAGAGTCCCAAATTGGTTAGGAGCTCTTCAAGCTCGGACAAGGATTTTTTACCGAAATTACGGAACTTGAGAAGGTCGGTCTTGTTGAAAGCAACAAGCTCGCCAAGAGTCTCAACCTCGGCCGATTTGAGGCAGTTGAGTGCACGCACGCTCAAGTCCATGTCCACCAATTTGGTTTTGAGGAGTTGGCGCATGTGCAATACTTCTTCGTCAAACTCTTCATTGCCTTCGCTCTCGGTTGCATCGAGTGCAATTTTCTCATCGGAGAAAAGCATGAAGTGTTGAATAAGAATCTTGGCTGCTTCTTTGAGGGCATCCTTGGGCAGGATTGAGCCATCGGTAGTAATTTCGAGTAAGAGTTTCTCGTAGTCGGTCTTCTGTTCGACACGGAAGTTCTCAACCGAATATTTCACATTAATAATGGGCGTGTAAATCGAGTCGATAGCAATCACATCGAGAGCATCGTTGGGATTCATGTTTTCGTCGGCCGAAACATATCCGCGTCCTTTATTAATGTTAATATCCATCTGGAAACCTGCGTTGGCATCTAAGTGGCAAATCACGAGATCGGGGTTAAGGACCTCAAAGCCACTAAGAACTTTACCAATGTCACCAGCTTTAAACACATCCTGGCCTGAAACCTTGATTGTAGCCTTTTCTGCGTCGGTGTCTTCGACCACACGTTTCAGGCGCACTTGCTTGAGATTGAGGATAACGTTGGTCACGTCTTCCTTCACACCTGGAATAGTGGCGAATTCGTGCTTCACGCCATCGATGCGAATGTTGCAAATAGCATATCCCTCAAGTGATGAGAGCAAAATGCGACGCAAGGCATTGCCAATGGTTACACCATAACCCGGTTCCAAGGGGCGGAACTCGAATTTGCCGAAAGTGTTGTCGGCTTGCAACATCAAAACTTTATCTGGTTTCTGAAATGCTAAAATAGCCATGGACGTTAAATTTACTGTTTAGAATACAACTCGACGATCAACTGTTCCTTGATATTTTCAGGAATATCTTCACGTTGTGGCAGATTAATCATCTTGCCACCTTTCACACTTTCCTCCCACTCAATCCAAGGATATTTGCTGTGGTTGAATCCAGCAAGTGCATCTTGAATCACTTCGAGAGACTTAGATTTTTCACGCACGGCAATCACTTCGCCAGGCATAACCTGATAAGATGGAACGTTCACTACTTGACCATTCACTGTGATGTGACGATGAAGCACCAACTGACGTGCAGCTGCACGAGTGGGAGCTATGCCAAGACGATAAACGATATTGTCGAGACGTGATTCGAGTAATTGCAGAAGGACCTCACCAGTTACACCAGGATGAGAAGCAGCCTTCTTGAAAAGGTTGCGGAACTGACGTTCCAATACACCATAGGTGTACTTTGCCTTTTGTTTTTCGCGAAGCTGAGTACCGTACTCTGAGAGTTTTCTTCTCTTGTTGGCGCCGTGCTGGCCCGGTGCATAGTTCTTCCTTGAAAGAACTTTATCTTCACCGAAGATGGGTTCGCCCAATTTACGGGCAATTTTTGATTTTGGACCGGTATATCTTGCCATTTTTTTTATTATTAAAGTTTGTTTGATGAATCGCTTCAGTGCAGCCGCGATTGCAGAGAGGTTGTTATATAGTGCAATCTATTCACTGACAGAGATTCGCGAAAAAATGTTTGTTTGAAGGATTGTTTAAACCATTAAACTCTTCTTCTCTTGGGAGGACGGCATCCGTTGTGTGGAAGCGGAGTAACGTCAATGATTTCGGTAACTGCAATACCTGCACCATGAATAGTGCGAATTGCAGATTCACGACCGTTGCCAGGACCTTTAACATAGGCCTTAACCTTGCGGAGCCCCAAGTCATAAGCAACTTTTGCACAATCTTGGGCTGCCATTTGGGCTGCATAGGGTGTGTTCTTCTTAGAACCACGGAAGCCCATTTTACCGGCCGAAGACCATGAAATAACCTGTCCCTCGCCATTGGCAAGGCACACAATAATGTTGTTGAAAGAAGAATGAACGTGAAGCTGACCAACTCCGTCAACTTTAACAACTCTCTTCTTAGCTGCGACTGTCTTTTTTGCCATACTTTAATATTATTTAGTAGCTTTCTTCTTGTTTGCAACTGTTTTCTTGCGACCCTTGCGAGTGCGAGCATTGTTTTTGGTGCTTTGCCCGCGCAAAGGAAGACCATTGCGGTGACGGATACCACGATAGCAACCAATGTCCATCAATCGCTTGATGTTCATTTGAACTTCGCTACGCAGGTCACCTTCAACCTTGTAGTTCTCGCCGATAACCTCACGCACCTTAGCTGCTTCGTCATCGGTCCAATCCTTAACCTTGGTGTCTTCGCTAACACCGGCCTTGCTCAGGATTGTGGCGGCGGCACTGCGACCAATACCATAGATATAGGTGAGTGCGATAACACCTCTTTTGTTTTGTGGGAGATCAACTCCGACTATACGTACTGCCATATAATTATTTTTATTTTTGCAAAATTAATAAAAATTATCCTTGACGCATCTTCATCTTAGGATTTTTCTTGTTTATCACATAAAGACGTCCCTTGCGACGGACGATTTTGCAGTCGGGGGTACGTTTTTTTATTGAGGCTCTTACTTTCATTTTAGTAAAGTTTTTTATTTGTATCTAAAAGAAATTCTTCCTTTGGAAAGATCATAGGGCGACATTTCAACTTTCACCTTGTCGCCAGGTAGAATTTTGATGTAGTGCATGCGCATCTTACCCGAAATGTGGGCTGTGATTTGATGACCATTTTCAAGTTCTACTCGGAACATGGCGTTGGATAATGCTTCTACGATAGTTCCATCTTGTTCTATAGCGGTTTGCTTTGACATATAAGAATTGTTGGGGAAAATTTTACTGTGAATTAAATAAAGCGGTCGCCCAGCACCTCTTCAATATATTTGAATGATGACAAAATGTCGGGCTTCCCGTCGTGAATAGCAACTGAATGCTCAAAATGAGCAGCGGGTTTGCGGTCTTTGGTGCGAGTTGTCCACCCATCACGTTCGATGACGATGTTTTTGCTACCCAAATTAATCATGGGTTCAATAGCAATGCACATGCCGTTTTTGATGAGTGCACCTGTGCCACGACGACCATAGTTGGGAACTTCGGGGTCTTCGTGCAACTTGCGCCCCACTCCATGACCACACATTTCTCTCACAACGCCATAGCCACGCTTCTCGCAATAGTCTTGCACAGCATGGCCAATGTCGCCAATGCGATTGCCTGGGACTGCATGCTTGATGCCCTCATAGAGCGACTCTTTGGTGGTGCGAAGCAAGTTTTTCACTTCCTCCGAAACCTCACCCACACAAAAAGTGTAGGCCGAGTCACCATTAAAGCCTGCCTTGGTCACTGCACCGCAGTCGACCGAGACAATATCGCCCTCTTCGAGCACATAGTTGGAAGGAATGCCATGCACCACCACCTCGTTGACCGAGATGCAGAGGCTTGCAGGAAATCCATATAGTCCCAAAAAACCGGGCGTGCAACCTTGTGAGCGAATATACTCATCGCCAATTTGATTAAGACGACGTGTCGTGATACCGGGGGCCACCCACTTGGCGATTTCGCCAAGTGTGCGTGCCACCACGAGATCAGCTTCACGCAGAAGCTCTATTTCTTCATCAGTTTTAAGATAAATCATCTTTCTTTTCTCCTGTGAAAAACTAACCGGATTTAAACTTGAGTGCGTCCCTTGACTTTGCCCGACTTCATCAAGCCGTCGTAATGATGCATCATCAAGTGAGTCTCAATTTGTTGAAGAGTATCGAGCACTACACCCACTGCAATGAGGAGCGATGTGCCACCAAAGAATTGTGCAAAGTTTTGGTTCACGCCAAAGGTGCGAGCAAATGCTGGCAAAATCGCAACAATGCCCAAGAAAATAGAACCGGGCAAAGTGATGCGCGACATGATTGAATCGAGATAGTCGGCAGTTTTCTTGCCGGGCTTGATGCCTGGTATGAAACCGCTATTCTTCTTCATCTCTTCGGCCATTTGAGTGGGACGCACTGTGATGGCCGTATAGAAATAGGTGAAAGCGACAATCAAGAGGAAATAAACAGCGTTATACCAAAAACCATTCATGTCACCAAAGGTGCGCGAAATCGATCCGATGAAACCCGAATCTTGTTGATGTGCGCCAAATCCTGCAAGTGTGATGGGAATAAACATCAATGCCTGAGCAAAGATGATGGGCATCACATTGGCAGCATTAACCTTGAGTGGAATATATTGGCGAGCACCACCATATTGCTTGTTGCCCACAATGCGCTTGGCATATTGCACGGGCACTTTGCGGGTGCCTTGGGTGAGCATCACAGCACCTGCTGTGACTGCAAACAAGATGATGATTTCGACCAAGAACATGATAAGACCACCTTGAGAGGTAGTGAGACGAGCCGTGAATTCTTGAACAACAGCTCCTGGGAAACGGGCAATAATACCCACCAAGATGATGAGCGAAATACCGTTGCCAATACCCTTATCGGTAATCTTCTCACCAAGCCACATGATAAACATGGCACCAGCAGTGAGAACTATCGAGAGGAAGAACATTGTCATGAATCCCATGTCAACACTACCGCCGGCCGAGGCTACCTGATAACGCAAGTTGACCAGATAGGCAGGGGCTTGCACCAGCAGAATCAACACAGTCAAATAGCGAGTGTATTGATTCAACTTCATGCGTCCACTTTCACCCTCACGTTGCATCTTTTGGAAGCGAGGCATTACCATGCCAAGAAGTTGAATCACGATTGATGCTGTGATATAGGGCATAATACCCAGGGCGAAAATAGAAGCCTGGGAGAAGGCGCCACCACTGAACATGTCGAGCAGTTGCATGAGTCCACTATTGGTGAACTTGCGCAATGCATCGAGATCGGCAGGGCTAATGCCAGGAAGCACCACATAGCATCCAAATCGATAAACGAGCACGAGAAGGAATGTTATTGTGAGACGCTTCCTGAGATCTTCAATCTTCCAGATATTCTTTAATGTCTGAATGAGTTTCATTAGCTTTAAACTTTTGCAATTGAACCGCCGGCAGCTACAATAGCTTCTTCGGCTTTCTTAGAGAATGCATTGGCTTCAACTTCAAGTTTCTTGGTGAGTTTACCATCACCAAGCACTTTCACCAATTGACGCTTGCCCACAAGGCCTGCTTGCAGCAAGTCGGCAATAGTGATTTTATCGAGGTTGTTGCGAGTTGCGAGGTCTTCGAGTGCAGAAATATTAATGGCCTTGTATTCAACACGATTAATATTCTTGAATCCACCCTTGGGAACGCGACGTTGCAGAGGCATTTGACCACCTTCAAAACCAACTTTGTTCTTGTAGCCCGAACGCGACTTTGCACCCTTGTTACCACGGGTTGCTGTGCCACCTTTGCCAGAGCCAGGACCACGTCCGATGCGACGTTTTTTCTTGTTGGAACCTACAGCAGGTTGTAAATTATGTAATTCCATAATGCTTACTAATAATTTTAAGCGTTCTTCACCTCTACAAGGTGGCGAACTTGGTTAACCATACCCAAGACTTGAGGAGTAGCTTCCTTCTCAACGACTTGATTCAATTTTTTGAGTCCCAATGAATCGAGGGTTCTCTTGTGACGAGCAGGACGATTAATTCTGCTGACAACTTGTTTAATTAAAATTTTAGCCATTGTCTTCTAATTTTTAACCGTTAAACACTTTATCAAGAGAAACTCCACGATAGTGAGCAACTTCCTTGGGCGAGCGCATCTCGCCGAGAGCGGCGATAGTTGCCTTCACAAGGTTGTGGGGGTTGGACGAGCCTTTCGACTTGCAAATCACATCGGTGATACCCACACTCTCAAGCACGGCACGCATTGCACCACCAGCCTTAACACCGGTACCGGTAGTAGCAGGTTGCATGATAATGCGACTGCCACCAAACTTGGCTACTTGCTCATGGGGAATTGTACCCTTGTGCAGAGGAACTTTAATGAGGTTTTTCTTTGCCACTTCAACGCCTTTGGCAATTGCGGTAGTAACTTCATTGGCTTTGCCAAGGCCATAGCCAATGATGCCGTTTCCGTCGCCAACAACAACGATGGCTGCGAATGTGAAGGTGCGACCACCTTTAGTCACCTTTGTAGTGCGGTTAATCGCCACAAGGCGGTCTTTCAATTCTATATCGCTTGTTGATTTAACTCGATTATATTTCTTTACCATGATTTTTAAAATTTAAGTCCGCCTTTGCGAGCGCCATCGGCCAATGATTTAACTCTACCATGGAACAAGAAACCGTTGCGGTCAAACACGACGCTTTCGATTCCGGCTTCGATAGCCTTCTTCGCTACAGCCTCGCCCACCTTGGCAGCGATTTCAGATTTAGTTCCTTCGGTAATTCCTTTAGAAGATGCCGAAACAACTGTATTGCAAGCAACATCGTCGATGACCTGAGCATAGATCTGCTTGTTGCTGCGGAAAACACACAGACGTGGACAAGCTGCAGTGCCGCTGATTTTTCCACGAATGCGAGCCTTGATTTTATTTCGTCTTTGGATTTTTGATATCATAACTGTATTCAATTATTATTTGGCAGCTGCCGTTTTACCAGACTTGCGACGAATTACTTCGCCAACGAACTTGATACCCTTGCCCTTGTATGGTTCAGGCTTGCGGAAAGAACGAATCTTTGCACAAATTTGACCAAGCAATTGCTTGTCGGCCGATTCGAGCATAATAAGAGGATTCTTGTTGCGCTCACTCTTGGCTTCAACTTTCACTTCGGGTGGCATCTTGAGATAGATAGCGTGAGAGTAGCCAAGTGCAAGTTCAAGAACTTGACCATTGGCAGTGGCTTTGTAACCCACACCCACGATTTCCATTTCTTTCTTGTATCCGGTGCTCACACCCACAACCATGTTGTTGATGAGTGCGCGATAGAGACCGTGTTGAGCACGCGACTCCTTAGAATCGTCGGGACGAGAAACCTTGAGCACACCTTCTTCAATCTCAACCTTGATGTTGGGGTTGATGGCTTGCTTGAGCTCGCCCTTAGGACCTTTCACAGTCACAACATTGTCTTTAACTTCAACTGTTACGCCGGCAGGTAACTCAATTGGCAATTTTCCTATTCTTGACATAATTAAATTCCTCCTTTAAAATTAATAAACGTAACACAAAACTTCGCCGCCGATTTTCTTTTCTTTGGCTTCCTTATTGGTCATCACGCCTTGTGAAGTAGAGAGGATAGCGATACCCAATCCGTTCAACACGCGTGGCATGTCCTTGTAGCCGGTGTATTGGCGAAGACCTGGACGAGACACACGGGTGAGGCACTTGATGGCATTCACCTTGTCAACGCTATCATACTTGAGAGCAATTTTGATAGTGTCGACGGGAGAATCCTGAGATTCTACAAACTTGTAGTTCAGGATATAACCCTGGTCAAAGAGAATCTTGGTGATCTCTTTTTTCAATTTCGAAGAAGGGATTTCAACAACACGATGCTGTGCTTTGATCGCATTCCTCAATCTTGTTAAATAATCTGCTATTGGATCAGTCATTATTTTTGATGTTTAAATTGATTCGGAATTTCCGAACAATATTTAATACTTAGTTTGTTTTTTAAATGTGGTAGGTTTATCCGTGGGAATAAAATCCTAACAAAGAGTTTTGATTACCAACTTGCTTTCTTAACACCGGGAATTAAACCTGCCGAAGCCATCTCGCGAAAATCGATGCGAGAAATGCCAAACTGACGCATATAGCCCTTGGGACGACCCGACATCTTGCAGATGTTGTGAAGGCGCACGGGAGATGCATTGTGAGGCAGTTTTTGAAGAGCTTCATAGTCGCCGGCTTTCTTGAGAGCTGCGCGTTTTTCGGCATATTTTGCCACGAGTCTCTCACGCTTAGCCTGACGGGCTTTCATTGATTCTTTTGCCATAATATTGATTGTTATTATTTAGCGTTCTTGAAAGGAAGACCAAACTCTTTGAGCAGAGCATAACCTTCTTCGTCGGTTCTAGCCGTTGTCACAAAGGTGATGTTCATACCGGTCAACTTGTTAATACTGTCGATGTTGATTTCAGGGAAGATAATCTGCTCGGTGATGCCCACAGTGTAGTTGCCACGGCCATCGAGCTTGCCAGCAATGCCCTTGAAGTCGCGAATGCGAGGCAAAGCAATGCGGATAAAACGTTCCATGAATTCATACATGTGATCACGACGCAAAGTCACACGTGCACCAATGGGCATCTTCTTGCGAAGGCGGAAGTTTGAAATATCCTTCTTACTCACAGTTGCAACAGCCTTTTGGCCAGTGATTGTAGTCAACTCATTGATTGCTGTTTCGATGATTTTCTTGTCTTGTGTGGCATCGCCCAAGCCTTCGTTGATAACGATTTTAACAAGACGAGGAATTTGCATCGTCGAGCTATAATTGAATTGTTTCATGAGAGCAGGAGCAACCTTCTCTTCATATTGTTTCTTAAGGGTTGTAGCCATTATTTAATCTCCTCTCCTGATTTTTTAGAATAACGTACTTTCTTGCCCTTTTCATCAATCTTAAACCCTACGCGAGTGGGACGTGGAGTTTTTCCACTCTTGGGGTCAACAACATTCAAGTTGGACATGTGAATGGGGGCTTCCATTTTAACGATGCCGCCTTGCGGATGCTTTGCGCTGGGCTTGGTGCTCTTTGACACCTTGTTGATACCCTCTACGATAGCGCGGTTTTCTTTAGCGAGAACGCTCAAGACACGACCAGTTTTACCCTTGTCGTCACCAGCGAGCACATATACGGTATCGCCTTTCTTTATGTGTAATGTAGCCATTTCTTTATTTAACTTTTTAATTAAAGAACTTCGGGAGCAAGCGACACAATCTTCATGTTGGTAGCACGCAATTCACGTGCAACGGGACCGAAGATGCGGGTACCGCGAAGCTCACCACTATTATTGATCAACACACATGCATTGTCATCGAAGCGAATGTAAGAACCGTCGGCGCGACGAATTTCTTTCTTAGTTCTCACGATGATTGCACGCGACACAGTGCCCTTTTTCACATCCGATGCTGGAACAGCATTTTTCACAGTAACTACGATGGTATCGCCCACCGAAGCATAGTGACGGCCTGTGCCACCGAGCACGCGAATGCACAATACCTCGCGAGCACCGCTATTGTCGGCAACTGCTAATCTACTTTCTGTCTGAATCATAATTATTAATTACTTAGCTTTTTCGATGATTTCAACTAATCTCCATCTCTTGGTTTTGCTCAGTGGACGAGTTTCCATCAAACGAACTTTATCGCCAACGTTGCACTCGTTGTTTTCATCGTGAGCATGGTATTTCTTCGACTTGTTGACGAATTTACCATAAATTGGGTGTTTCTCCTTCCACTTGATGGTTACAGTGATAGTCTTGTCACCCTTGTTGCTGGAAACAACCCCAATTCTCTCTTTTCTTAAATTTCTTTCTTCCATTGCGGTTGGGATTATTTATTGTTTTTTAATTCACGAGCACGAATTTCTGTCTTCATGCGTGCGATATTTCTCCTGTCGAGTGTAATCTTTGCGGGATTATCAAGGGGAGAAATTGAATGCTGAATTTTTTCTTGAACATACTCTTTCTCGGCGGCATCCAGACGCTCGAGGAGTTCTTTATCGCTCAATTCTTTAAAATCTTCCTTTTTCATAATCGGTCGAAAAAATTACACAGTTTGACTTGGATCATAGTCGCGAGCTACAATAAACTTAGTGGGGATTGGGAGCTTTTGAGCAGCAAGACGCAATGCCTCTTTTGCAATTTCATAGCTCACACCCTCTACCTCAATGAGCACACGTCCTGGGAACACAGGTGCAACATAGCCTGCCACGTCACCCTTACCTTTACCTTGACGGGTATCGGCTGGTTTGCGAGTATAGGGCTTGTCGGGGAAAATGCGTACCCAAATTTGACCTTCACGTTGCATGTAACGTGTCA
>CAMYCE010000071.1 GCA_947254205.1 uncultured Prevotellaceae bacterium | reverse complement strand
AAAATATGGCTTTGGAAAATCTAACCAAGACATTTTAAATGAAAGAGCCGTGGGCGAAAATTGAATTTTAGTGGCAAAATCTTGATTATTAGCGGGAATGTTTATACCTTTGTGCCGATTTTAACGTTAAAAAGACAGGAAAAATGGCGTCATATAAGTTGCCACTTAAAAGTTTGTCGTTTGGTATTCAGGAGTTTAAATATCACTTGAATACTCAATTCTTTGCCGAAATGGAAGCGATAGATGTGCACGCAGGCGACATTGAAGCTGTGGTTGTGGTCGACCGCAAAAGCGACGACCTCTATCAGCTCGATTTCACGCTCAAGGGCACATTAAGCATTACTTGCGATCGTTGCCTCGACGACATGGAGCATGAGGTCGACACCACCTATCGACTTAGCGTGAAAGAAGGCGACGACTATGACGACAGTCGCGATGGCGTGCTGGTGATACCCTGCAATTGGCGAGAGCTCGACTTGGCTCCACTCATGCGCGACACTGCCTTGCTCACTATTCCCATCAAGCACGTGCACCCCGATGGCGAGTGCAACGTTGCCATGCTTGAGCAACTCAACGACTTGAGTGCTACAAGCGTGCAAGACGATGACGACATGCGTGAGGGTGCCGATGGCACACAAGAAGAAAACTATAGCTTGGGTGATGACCCACGATGGGACGCACTCAAAAAATTAAAAGATAACAACTAAAAAAAATAAAAGAAAATGGCACATCCTAAACGTAGACAATCAAAGACTCGCACAGCAAAGAGAAGAACTCATGACGTAGCTGTGGCTCCCACTATTGCACAATGCTCAAACTGCGGTGCATGGCATGTTTATCACACTATTTGCCCCGAATGTGGCTACTATCGTGGCAAAAAAGTGTTCGGAGAAGAAGCAGCTGTTTAATCAAAAACACGGCACATTGCTCCGTATTAATAAAACCTACATCTCTACACGTGTGTCCTAAATAACGCTGCTCAATAGTGCTATTTAGGATACTCTTATTTTTATTTAAAGCAAAACACACCCATGCAGAATGCAAGAATAACAGGTATCGCATCCTATCTTCCCGACTATGTTCTCACCAACGACGAACTCTCACACATGGTCGACACCAACGATGAGTGGATCACCACACGCGTTGGCATCAAAGAACGTCGCATCCTCAAAAAAGAGGTTGGCTCCTCGTTTTTGGGTATTCAGGCTGTGAACAAGTTGTTGCAGGAAACCAATACCAATCCTGATGATATTGACTTGCTCATTTGCTCCACCTCTAATCCCGACTACCGCTTTCCATCAACTGCTTCGGTTATTATTCATAACTGCGGTTTAGAAAAAAAATGCTATGGCTATGATATTCAAGCCGCTTGTGCCGGTTTTATTGTAGCGACCCATGAGGCCAGTGCCTATATAAAAGCTGGCATCTACAAGAAAGTGCTTGTAGTGTGTGCCGAGAAAATGTCGAGCATGGTCAACTATGAAGATCGCGCCACTTGCCCACTCTTTGGCGATGGTGCGGCAGCAGTGCTCATGGAACCCACCGATGAGGCTGTGGGCTTTGTTGATGGCGTGTTTCATGTTGATGGCAGTGGTCTTGAACACTTGCTCTACAAGGCTGGTGGCTCGGCCCACCCCACCACCCACGCCACAGTTGATGCTAAAGAAAATTTGCTTTATCAAGAAGGTCGCGCAGTCTACAAGCATGCAGTGATGGACATGCTCACCTCAAGCCAAGACATCATGAAGCGCAACAACCTCATTGTCGACGACATTCAGTGGTTGGTGCCCCATCAAGCCAATTTGCGCATCATCGAAGCTGTGGGTGGCCGTTTGGGCATCGACGAGAGCAAGGTGCTTGTGAATATTCAAAACGTGGGCAACACAAGTGCAGCTTCAATTCCCATTTGTCTCGACCAAAATAAGGACAAGCTCAAAAAAGGCGACAAGATAGTGCTCACCGCCTTTGGTGCCGGCTTCACTTGGGGAGCGTCCTACCTCATTTGGGGATAACACATTTTGTTCTTGACTGCGAGAGCATTGAGCATTCATGCCACTCTATTCACGACGGCATGTTGCGCCCCGTGACGACAGGAAGCAGGCTCTCAAAAAAACCTAATATCAAAAATGCATCACTACCTTATCATGCGATGCATTTTTGTTTTATTCAAATTTGGGCTTGCTTGAGCGGTTGCACTCATCATTGATTTACTAATAAAAATTTAAAATAAACTTGGCTATGCACAAAGCAGGATTCGTCAACATCGTGGGAAATCCCAATGTGGGAAAATCGACCTTGAGCAATATTCTCGTGGGCGAGCGTCTCTCTATCATCACCAGCAAGGCGCAGACTACTCGCCACCGCATCATGGGCATCGTGAATGGCGATGACTATCAAATTGTGTTTAGCGACACGCCCGGCGTGCTCAAGCCCAAGTTTAAGCTACAAGAGAGCATGCTCGACTACTCGCAGGGGGCGCTGGTTGATGCCGACATTTTGCTCTATGTGACCGATGTGGTTGAAACACCCACCAAGCATCAAGATTTTCTCGACAAAGTGGCTAAAGAGAAAATTCCGATTTTGTTGGTTATCAACAAAATTGACTTGCTCACGGGGCAAGATGAGCTGGTGAAGATTGTGGAGCAATGGAAGGCGTTGCTGCCCACTGCCGAGGTTTATCCCACAAGTGCCAAAGAGAATTTCAATGTCGATCAGCTCATGAAGCGCATCATTGAGCTCTTGCCCGAAAATCCGCCCTACTTTGGCAAAGATGCACTCACCGACCGCTCGAGTCGCTTTTTTGTGACCGAGATTATTCGCGAGAAAATTTTGCTCGACTATGACAAAGAAGTACCCTATGCCACACAGGTAATTGTTGAGAAATTTGATGAAAATGAGCGCGAAATTCACATCATGGCAGTGATTTATGTTGAGCGTGAAACCCAAAAAGGCATCATCATTGGCCATGGTGGCAGCAAGCTCAAGCGAGTGGGCATAGAGGCACGCAAAGACATTGAAAAGTTTTTTGAAAAACACGTTTATTTGCAACTTTTTGTGAAAGTTGAGAAAGACTGGCGTAACCAAGAAAATAAGCTCCGAGCTTTTGGCTACATCGACTAATCGCTAAGACTTGAGAGCAAGGTATCAATTATTGAAATTTAAATACTCGAAATATAGAAATGGGAAGATTATTAGCTATTGTGGGTCGCCCCAATGTGGGTAAATCTACACTTTTCAACCGGCTGACTAAAACACGCGCTGCGATCGTGAACGACACCAGTGGCACCACACGCGACCGCCAATATGGCAAAACCGAGTGGGCAGGCATGGAAATGTCGGTAGTGGACACTGGTGGCTGGGTAGTGAACAGCGAAGATATATTTGAAGGCGAAATCAACAAACAGGTGCAACTTGCTATCGATGAGGCCGACGTGATATTGTTTATGGTCGACATCAAGGGTGGCATCACCGACCTCGATGAGCATGTGGCCAAGATTTTGCGTCGCAGTGGCAAGACTGTGGTGCTTGTCACCAATAAAGACGACAACAACGAGAGCATCTACACCGAGGCCGAGTTCTATGCCCTTGGCTTGGGCAAACCGTTCTCGATTTCGGCTATCAATGGCACCGGCACCGGCGACTTGCTCGACGAGGTGGTGCGCGTGATGCCCGAAAAGCAAGATGAAGTGCTCGACGAGGAGATTCCGCGGTTTGCCATTGTGGGCAGGCCCAATGCTGGCAAATCGTCGCTTGTGAACTCACTCATGGACGAGCAACGCAACATTGTGACCGACATTGCCGGCACCACACGCGATAGCATCTACTCGCGTTACAACAAGTTTGGTTTCGACTTCTATTTGGTCGACACGGCTGGCATTCGCAAAAAAAACAAGGTGAACGAAGACATTGAATATTACTCGGTGTTGCGCTCCATTCGTTCGATCGAAAATAGCGATGTGTGCATTTTGCTCATCGATGCCACACGAGGCATTGAGGCTCAAGACGTGAACATTTTCTCGATAATCGAGAAAAACCGCAAGGGTCTCATTGTGCTGGTCAACAAGTGGGACGTGGCCCACGACAAGAGCCAAAAGTCGATTACCCACATGGAGAACACCATACGCGAACGTTTTGCTCCATTCACCGATTTCCCCATCATTTTTGGCTCGGCTCTCACCAAGCAGCGCATCTTCAGGGTGCTGCAAGAGGCTATCGAGGTGTATAACAATCGCAAAATCACTATTTCGACCTCAAAACTCAACGAGGCCATGCAAGAAATTGTGGGTGCCTATCCACCTCCTGCCATCAAGGGCAAGACGGTGAAAATCAAATATGTGACCATGCTCAAGCAAGCCAAGGTTCCCACCTTTATCTTCTTTTGCAACCTGCCACAATGGATTAGAGACCCCTATAAACGCTATCTCGAAAACCAAATTCGCGAGCGTTGGAATCTCACGGGCACGCCCATCAATCTATTCTTCCGCCAAAAGTAAAGTCACGATATTCAACTCTTGAACCAAGACGGTGCACCCTCCCTTCACACGGAGGTGCATCGTCTTGCTTGTTTTAGCTCTGGGGTGAATAGCTGTGATAGTGGCAATAGAATGCATAGGCGAGCACAACCACAAAGGTTGACAGTGGCACCACAAGGGCAACATTCATGCTGTAGTGGTCGCCCATGTAGCCCATGGCGAATGGCCCAATAGCGCCTCCCACCACACTCATCATCAAAATCGACGAAGCCAGTTCGGTTTTGTCGCCCAGCCCCCTTATGGCAAGGGCAAAAATGGTGGGAAACATGATGCTCTCAAACACATAGACCACAATGAGCGCCATCTTTGAAATTAGCCCCACGCCATTCATGGCAATGAGCATCATCACCACAGCACCCACTGCACAAGTGAGGAATATGCACTCGGTGCCGATGCGCCCCATGAGCAGGCCTCCCACAACTCTGCCCACCATGAAGAGTAGCAAGGCAACCAGTGAGAGTGCCTCAGAGGCTTGCATGACACTCATGAAATTGTCGTCGGTCATGAAGTTGATGAAGAAAGTGTTGATTGAAATTTCCGAAATTTCATAGGCCACAAGTGCCAAGAGTCCAAACACGAAGGGAAAGCCCATTTTCATGCTTTTTTGCT
Organism: uncultured Prevotellaceae bacterium; assembly: GCA_947254205.1. Classification (GTDB taxonomy): domain Bacteria; phylum Bacteroidota; class Bacteroidia; order Bacteroidales; family Muribaculaceae; genus Sodaliphilus. The sequence goes on along the minus strand of CAMYCE010000071.1, from coordinate 5,577 downwards.
GACGATTGGGCGTGGGAGAGAGGTGAACATCGGGGAGCTTGACCATCATGAAGCACACGGCCACCACAAGCATTATCACGGCTATCACGGTGTAGGGCACTGCAATGCTTGCCTCCCAGCCACCACTTTCACTTCCACTTCCAAAAAAGAATTGTCCGCTCAAGAGCACCCCCATCATGCACCCCAGCCCGTTGAACGATTGGGCTATGTTGAGGCGACCTGCCGAGGTGTGTGGACTGCCCAGCAGGGTCACATAGGGGTTGACTGCCGTTTCGAGCAACACAAGCCCACAACCCAGCACAAAGAGGGGAAACAGAATATAGTAGAAGTTGGCAAGCGCAACGGCAGGCATAAACAAAAACGACCCCAGTGCAAAGAGCAGCAGGCCGGTGACCACTCCCAGCCGTGTGCCCAGTCGCTTGATGAGCATGCCGGCAGGCAAGGCTCCCAAAAAATAGGCCAAATACACCACCATTTGAATGAGCGACGATTGCATTTTGCTCACATTCATAATGCTTTGATAGTGCTTGTTGAGCACGTCGAGAATCGACCGTGCACCACCCCAAAAGAAGAATAATGAAGTGACTAAAATGAATGGAAGCAGATAGTTGCGTGCTACAAGCGACAGGTCTCTCGATTGCTCAGAATGTTGAGTCATATTTTATGAAGAAAATTCAATATTCCACAAAATTACGCACTTTTATTTAAACTCAAATCGGCCTGTTGGGTTTAAATTGCCTATCCCAGCACCACATCAAGCACCATCATGAGCACAAACCCAATGGCAAACCCAATGGTTGAGAGATTGCTGTGCTCGCCCTCCGAGGCTTCGGGAATCAATTCCTCAACCACCACATAGAGCATGGCGCCTGCTGCAAAGGCAAGCAAATAGGGCAATATCGGGGTCATGACTGAGGCAAGCAATATCACCAAAATAGCCCCTATGGGCTCAACAGCCCCGCTCAAAGTGCCCATAATAAACGACTTCATGCGACTGCCTCCTGCAGCCTTCATGGGCATGGAGATGATGGCACCTTCGGGAATGTTTTGAATGGCGATGCCCAGCGACATAGCCATGGCAGCCGCCCCCGAAATCCATTGCCCCCCGTGCAGTGCTCCAGCAATCACCACCCCCACAGCCATGCCTTCGGGAAAATTGTGAATGGTCACGGCAAGCGAGAGCATCGTGGTGCGCGAGAGGTGGGCCTTGGGTCCCTCGGGGTGAGTGTCGCCCAAGTGCAAGTGGGGCGTGATGGTGTCGATGAGGAGCAAGAACCCCACACCTGCCAATAGCCCCAAGGCGGCAGGCATCACAGCCCACTTGCCCATGTTGTGTTCCATTTCGATGCCGGGAATGATGAGCGACCACACCGAGGCCGCCACCATCACACCGCTGGCAAAGCCCAGCAATGTTTTTTGCAGTCGTGGAGGCATTTCATCTTTCATGAAGAAGACGAAAGCCGAGCCCAGTGCAGTGCCCACAAAGGGGAGTAGTAATGCAATGATAGTACCCATCTCAACCGTTTAAAGTATGCAAATATACTTGTTTTTTTTGAATGATGGTTGCAACTTGTCACACCGTGGGCGATACAATCGCTTCTTGGCGGTTGGCCAGCTCAATCTCGCGCAACGACACGTTGGGGTTGCGGTAGCGAGCACGTGGGTTCTCGTCGCCCTCGGTGGGCACAATGGCGAGTTGAGGGCAGGCGTGGGCACAAGCCAAGCATTGTTCACAACGACCGTGAGCCTCGGCCATGTCGTTCACCACTTTGTAGTCGCCACGAGGGCACACAGCCATGCAAATGCCACAACCAATGCAGGCATCGGTGATTTCAAACATGTCTTGTGCCATGATGGGGCCGTGGTGGCGGTGGAGGTGATGAGGAGCCCCTGCTTCTTGGGCAGGCTTGGCAAGAAAATGCTTGTGGGCATCAATGTCGCTTGCGATGCTGACAATAGAGGCGTCAATCTTGCTGTTGTTGGTGGCCTTGAGTTGCTGTGCCATGTCGAAGCGTTGCAAGCGGTTGTCGACCATTTTCACGCCATTGAAGTAGTTGAGCTTCACGCCTTGGTGTGCGTCGGCAAGCAACCGGGCAAAGTTGGTGGCATCGGTAGCCTTGATTTTGTTGCCATAGGTCATCACAGCAAAAAAATAGTTGGCTTTAAGGTGTGCCACCTGCAAGAAGTCGCGCACCATGGGCGGTGCCATGCCATATTTTGGAAACACGATGCCTATTTCATTGGCTTCAAACTTGAGGTTGTCGCCCTTTTTCATCACTTGTGGAATGCTCAAGGGGGTGTCGCTCAATTTCTTGGCCACGTGCAAGCTGTTGCCGGTGCCGGTGAAATAGAACACGAGCCGCCCGGGCTTGCTTGATGCTCCACCAGCACTGCACGATTGAAGCAAGCTCCATGTGCCTGTGGTAGCCACCATGGTGGCTGTGGCTCCCAGCCATTTCAGGGCCGAGCGACGTGACATTAAATTCTTGCTCATGCTTGATTTTGTTTTAGCGATTCAACATAGCGGCCAATGCGGTGCATTTCTTGCGGAATTTTGATGCGCTGTGGGCACGAGGGCACGCACTTGCCACAGCCAATGCAGTGGTCGGCCTGTCGCAAACGAGGCACACTGCGGTCATAGCCCACAAGAAAGGCTCGGCGGGCTTGGGCATAGTGGGGGTTGAGCGTGTCGGTGGGCACATTGCCGGCACTCAAACACTTGTTGTAGTGCACAAACACGCCCGGAATGTCTACACCATAGGGGCAGGGCATGCAATACTTGCAGTCGTTGCAGGGAATGGTCTTGTAGCTCACAATTTTCATGGCAATGTCTTCTTCGAGATAGCGCATTTGAGCCTCGGTGAGGGGGTGAAGGGGGCAGTAGGTGAGCAAGTTGTCGCGCAGGTGCTCCATGTAGGTCATGCCGCTGAGCACACACAGCACATCGGGTCTTGTGGCGGCATAGCGAAAGGCCCACGATGCCACCGAGTGCTCGGGGTCGCGTTGACCCAGTTCGGCCACAATCTTGTCGGGCATGTTGCTCAATCGACCGCCCAGCAAGGGTTCCATGATCACCGATGGAATGCCACGCTTGTGCAGCTCGCCATAGAGGTACTCGGCATTAGTGTTGATGGGGTTGATTTCTTTGGCATGTTTCCAGTCGAGATAGTTCAGCTCAATTTGCACAAATTCAAATTTCACCTTGCCCTCATCGTGCATTTGCAGGGCATAGTCAAAAATTTTCACGTCGCCATGATAGGAGAAGCCCAAGTTGCGTATTTTTCCCTTGGCTTTTTGCTCCATGAGGTAGTCGATGATGCCGTTGTCGATGAAACGTCGCTTAAACGATGCCATGGCATCGGCTCCGCCCCCAATGGCGTGTAGCAGGTAGTAGTCGATGTAGTCGACTTGCAACTCCTTGAGCGAATTTTCAAACATGGCAATCGAGTTCTTGCGACTTGGGTCTTGGAAATTGCTCATTTTGGTGGCAATGAAAAACTCGTTGCGCTTGTGGCGTTTCAGGGCAATGCCAGTGCTTCGCTCACTCTTGCCCATGGAGTAGACGGGCGAGGTGTCAATGTAGTTGAGTCCATGCTCAATGGCATAGTCAATCTCCTTGTTCACCATGTCTTGGTCAATCTTGCCTGTGCCATTTTGACGCTGGCCCGGGTGGTCGTTTTGGGTGGGCAGGCGCATCATGCCATAGCCTAAAATCGACACCTTGTCGCCTGTGGTGGGATTGATGCGATAGGTCATTTTGCCTTTTGGGGGTTCTTGTTCTTTGTTTTCGTCATCATCGCCACAGCCCACAAGGGCAGGAATGGCTACAGAGGCGGTTGTGAGCCCCAGGCCTTTGAGAAAGGCACGGCGTGTGAAGATATTGCGCTTGGGTTTAAGTTCTTTTTCCATAACTTTGAAAGGAGAGAGAGGGTTAAATGAGTTGATGCACTTCGTGTCCTTCCACAAAGATGGCACTGTTGGGGCGTGAGGGACACACGTGTTCACACGCGCCACAGCCAATGCATCGCTCCACATTCACCACCGGAATGCGAGCCGACAATTCATCGTCGGGGTCAACGGGCATCATGGTGATAGCCCCAGCCGGGCAGTGGCGTGCACAGTTGCCACACTCCACATGCTGGGTGAGCACCACGCAATATTTTTTGCGCCACACGGCATGCCCAATGCGAGTTGCCGATTTCTCGGCAGGTGTGATGGGCTGTATTGCCCCTGTGGGGCACACCTGTGAACAATGTGTGCATTCAGGCCGGCAATAGCCCTTGTCAAAGTGCATCACCGGTTGCATGAAGTGGGCAGGGTTGGCCGATGGGCGCAACACATCGTTGGGGCACTGCGCCACACACAGCTGGCACCCCACGCAACGGCTCTCCATGTTGCTGGCACTCATACTGCCGGGAGGCGTGATGGGGGTGAGGCGTGCCGGCTCTTTCTTGGGTTCAAGCACAGCGAGCCCGCCATCAACCTTTTTTTTCACTTGGGCGATAGCGATGTCGGCTCCCACAAGCACGGCTCCTGCCAGTAGGACCCTGCGCGTGGTGGAGCGTGGTGACGACCGGGGAGATTGTGTTGTTGTTTTCTGCTTGGCAGTAGAGGGGTGCCCATAGTGCAACGCATCAAAGTGGCAGTGGTCGAGACACACGCCACAAGTCACACAACGGCTGTAGTCGACCGTGTGATTCTTGTAGTCGATGCACGAGGCTTTGCAATTTTTGGTGCACAGGCTGCAATCCTTGCACTTGTCGTTGTCGAAGTAGATTTTAAACCACGAGAAGCGGGCAAGAAATCCCAGCATAGTGCCCACAGGGCACACGGTGTTGCACCATGTGCGCCCATGTCGCCAAGCGAGGTAGCCAATCACTCCCATCGAGATGAGCGAGGAGGCGATAGCCCCCACGCCCTTGAGCCACACTTGCTTGTGATAGAAGGCATAGCTGTCAAAATGCTCGGCAATCATGGCCAGTCCATTGTTGGCCCACAGGTAGAGGGGGTGCAGCAGGTTGTTGACCATGCGACCATAGGTGCCATAGGGGGCAAGCAATGCCACTATCGAGCCAATGCCTGCCACAACTGCCACCACAAGCAATGCCAGCATGGAGTAGCGCAAATAGCTCATAGCGGAACTGTGGGTGAACCTGTTTTTCACCTTGCGACCATGCCACCACGACACGAGGTCTTGAAAAACGCCCAGTGGGCACACCACCGAACAGTAGATGCGCCCAAAGATGAGTGTGAGCACCACCAACACCGCTATCACTCCCACATTGAGGGCAAGCACTGCCGGCAGGAATTGCACCCGTGCAAGCCACCCCAAGTAGCCATGCAAGGTGCCCGTAAAATCGAGCAACAGCAAGGTGATGAGCACAAAATATATTGTTGCAAGAACGACTCTGATTTTGCGAAGCATAGGTGAAAAAGTGAATCAGTAAAGAAATAGTAACGATATCAATAGGTAAAATTACATTATTTTCAACCCTTTCCCAAATTTATGCACCCATTTTTTCATGCGTAGATTCAACTTCAAAATGCAACTACGTTTGCAAATTTAAGTAAAAGGTC
>CAMYCE010000070.1 GCA_947254205.1 uncultured Prevotellaceae bacterium | reverse complement strand
CGAGATTGCCTCTTGTCTCGTGGGCTCGGAGATGTGTATAAGAGACAGGTGCGAAACACATGCATGTCTTGGTTGGCAGTCCACGAGACTTGGGCTTTAGTCTCGGGGTTGGTGTTGTCGTAGCTAATCGTTTGTGCACTCGCAACCAAAGAGGCACATAACAACACTCCTAAAAAGTAATGCTTTTTCATAATATAATTTTTTTTATGATTGAAAATAAATTAGTATTTGCTCTATATACCTGATATTTTTACAAAGGTACTATTTAAAACCCAGCAACACTTTTTTTTTACAATCATTAACATGTATTAGCATCTTTCGATTTTGAATTTCAACCCAAATCGGGCATTAGGTTTCTTGGTATTTGACAATTTATTTTGACAAAAACAAAGAAACCTAATGACCGATTGGGGTTAAAGAAATAAAAATCACACGACTTTTCGTTCTACACTTGTGGCGTAGCGAAATGCGTGTGATTTTTTTATAGTTGGGCACTCCCTGTGGCACAGAGAGTGCTTTTATTTTTTTTACTCGGCAGTGGCTTCTTCGGGCTCAACGGCACGGAAGTGTGCCAAGTTGGCCTTGTCGAAGTGCTTGATGTAGCTGTGGTGTCCCAAGATTTCTTCCTCGCTCATGCTCACATACACATGGGCACTCTTGGCAAACAGCTCGGGCGCACGGCCGGCATCGTCGATAATGAGCAACGACATGATGATTTCGGTTGTCATGTCGTAGAGACGGCGTGCCAAGAAGTCGTGGGCCTCGTTGTCGTTCATGTCGTTCACAGCATTCACAGCCTCTTCATAGAGTGCAATCAAGCTCTCCACGCGCGCTTTGAGGGGTTGCATGGCCTCGCTTGCCTGCAAGTCTTGCAACATGTCGCGCATGATGCCCAAGTAGGTGCCATTGGTCACATAGCGAATGGCCGCCACCACCTGCAACTGGGTTGTGCCTTCATAAATCGAGAAGATGCGGGCATCGCGATACAGACGCTGGCTCTTGTATTCCATGATGAAACCCGAACCACCATGCACGCTGATGGCATCGTAGGCGTTTTGGTTGGCATACTCGCTGTTCATGCCCTTGGCCAGTGGCGTGAAGGCATCGGCAAGGCGGTTGTATTTCTTCATTTCCTGACGCTCGGCAGGTTCGAGACGACGAGAGCGTGAAATGTCGCCCAATGCCTTGTAGAGGTCGACATAGCGAGCTGTTTGATACAGCATCGAGCGGCCGGCATCGAGCTTGGCTTTCATGCGGCTGAGCATGTCGTAGACTGCCGGGAAGTGAATGATTTTTTTGCCAAACTGGGCGCGCTCTTTGGCATAGGCAAGTGCCTCATTGTAGGCTTCTTGCTCCACACCCACACTTTGGGCGGCAATGCCGAGGCGTGCACCATTCATGAGCGACATCACATATTTGATGAGGCCCATGCGCACATCGCCACACAACTCGGCCTTGGCATTCTTGTAGACGAGTTCGCATGTGGGCGAGCCATGAATGCCAAGCTTGTTTTCGATGTGACGCACTGTCACACCACCGTCGCGCTTGTCGTAGATAAACATCGACAAGCCACGGCCATCGCGTGTGCCCTCCTCGCTGCGAGCCAGCACAAGGTGAATGTCGCTATCGCCATTGGTGATGAATCGCTTCACACCATTGAGTCGCCAGCAATTATTGGCCTCGTCAAACGAGGCTTTGAGCATCACACGCTGCAAGTCGCTACCGGCATCGGGCTCGGTGAGGTCCATACTCATGGTTTCGCCCTTGCTGATGCGAGGAATGAAACGCTCGCGTTGCTCATCGTTGCCAAACTCATAGAGTGTGTCGATGCAACTTTGCAAGCTCCAAATGTTTTGGAAACCGGCATCGGCGGCAGCAATGATTTCGCTCATCATCGAGAACACCACATTGGGCAGATTCAAGCCTCCATATTGGCGTGGCATCGAAACACCCCACAGTCCTGCCTTGCGGGTGGCATCGAGGTTTTCAAATGTTTTGCCGGCATAAATCATGCGACCGTTTTCGAGGTGTGGCCCCTCTTGGTCAACAGCCTCGGAGTTGGGTTCGATGATATTGGCGGCAACATCGCCTGTGATGTCGAGAATGCACTTATAGTTCTCGATAGCGTCGTCATAGTTGACGGGCGCATCGTCATAGTTTGCTTTATCGGCATAGTCACGCTCCTTGAGCTCAACAATGCGTTTCATCAGAGGGTGCTCCAAGTGGAAAGCTATCTCTGGATGGTCGGTATAGTAATTTGCCATTTTTGTTATTGTTTTTTTAAAAAAGGAGTTAAGGAGAAGTGAAAGGGAAGTGACTAAACGGGAAGTGAGAGGGACAATTGTATTATCGCTTGTAACCTTCTGCTATATTTGCTTCAATAGAAATTGCAGCACGACGAAATTGCGATGTTAAACCAAATTTTTCATCTACGGGGAAATTTTGCGTCACCCGATAAACGTCAAGAACAAAGTCATGTAACTTTTGCCAAGCAATGATATTTTCAAAACTAAATAACATTACATTCGTCTCTTCACTTCAATCAATTCTCTCTATCTTCAATTACTTCTTCTTAAAGCTTCTGTCTCCTTAATTTATTTGCTATTTTGTTTATAATATTTGATGAGCTTGGGCACCACCTCTTCAACTGTGCCAGTGATGATGTAGTCGGCAATCTTGTTGATGGGGGCTTCGGGGTCGCTGTTGATTGAGATGATGATACCAGCGTCTTGCATGCCGGCAATGTGCTGAATTTGTCCCGAAATGCCACAGGCAATATACACCTTGGGGTGAACGGTAACACCGGTTTGACCCACTTGGCGGTCGTGGTCGACCCAACCGGCATCAACTGCGGCACGGCTTGCGCCCACCTCGCCATGCAACTCCTTGGCAAGCTGGAAGAGCTGGTCAAAGCCCTCCTTGCTACCCACGCCATAGCCACCTGCCACAACGATTGAGGCGCCCTTGAGGTTGTGCTTGGCAGCCTCGATGTGGCGGTCGATCACCTTCACCACATAGTCGGTTTCGGGCACATATTTGGCCACGTCGGGATACACCACTTCGCCCTTGGCTTCACCCTCATAAATAGCCTTTTGCATCACACCTGAGCGCACGGTAGCCATTTGGGGGCGGTGGTCGGGATTAACGATAGTGGCTACAATGTTGCCTCCAAAGGCAGGACGAATTTGATAGAGCAAATTCTCATAGTGCTTGCGGGTTTTCACATCGTTATAGTCGCCAATCTCGAGCTGAGTGCAATCGGCAGTCAAACCGCTGGTGAGCGATGACGACACGCGTGGACCCAAGTCGCGACCAATCACGGTAGCACCCATGAGGCAAATTTGAGGCTTCTCTTCTTTAAACAAGTTCACGAGAATAGAAGTGTGAGGTGCCGAGGTGTAGGGAAACAGCCCTTCGGCATCAAAAACGTGCAGCTTGTCGACTCCATAGGGGAGAATTTGCTGCTCTACATTGCCCTTAATGCCACTACCGGCTACCACGGCTTCGAGTTCAACTCCAAGTTCATTGGCCAGCTTGCGACCCTTTGTGAGCAATTCTTGAGATACTTCGGCAACGATAGTGCCTTCGACCTCGCAATATACGAATACGTTATTCATGTTGTCGTGTGTGTGTGTTCTACAATTTTAGCCAATAATTTTTTCTTCCAATAACTCTTTCACAAGTGAGTCGACATCGGCATCGCTACTGGTGAGTGTTTTGCTCTCCTTAGCTTGAAACACAATGTTTTTCACGGTCTTCACCTTGGTGGGCGAGCCACTCAAGCCACATTGCTCCACATCGCCATTCACGTCGGCCACGCTCCACTGGTTGAGCGTGAGATAGTCGCGCTCTTCATAGAGGGCAGCCCATGGTTCATTGCCGGTGCGCTCCATGGGGCAAGTGGCGTGCTTGTATTTCATCACCAGCTTGGCGTTGCAGGGGCGGCAAGGTGCAGCACTGCCATTCACCGTGATCACCACGGGCAATGGAGCTTCAACGGTTTCAACACCGCCATCGATGTGACGGCGAATGGTGGCTACACCGTTTTCAATTTTGAGAATTTCTTCGGCATAGGTCACTTGGTTGAGACCCAATTTTTGAGCCACTTGAGGACCCACTTGGGCTGTGTCGCCATCGATTGCTTGGCGACCACCTATCACCACATCAACATTGCCAATATTCTTGATGGCTGTGGCAAGCGCATAGCTTGTGGCAAGCGTGTCGGCACCTGCAAAAAGACGGTCGGTGAGCAACCAGCCAGTGTCGGCACCACGATAAAGACCTTGACGAATGATTTCGCCGGCACGAGGAGGGCCCATGGTGAGGATACCCACCTTGGAGCCGGGAAATTGTTCCTTCAATCGGAGAGCCTGCTCCAAAGCGTTCAAATCTTCGGGATTGAAAATTGCAGGAAGCGCAGCACGGTTGATAGTGCCATCGGCTTTCATCGCATCTTTGCCAACGTTGCGGGTATCGGGCACCTGCTTGGCCAGCACAATGATATTCAAACTCATAATTTATTTAATTTCTTTTTTAATTTATTTCAATTAAATGTCAACCCATGGGACTGTGCAAGTGGCACAAAACCAAAACATGAGAATGTGCAAATTTACACAAAAACCCCCATAGCACAAAAGCCACGAGGGTTATTAATTTTTATTAATAGTAACATTGAAGTGCATGCACAAAAATTACAATCATGTGCAAATGGGCAACAAATATTACATTTTTTAACCAATCAAGCACATTATGCGGTTTTAACAAAATGATATTCAAATAAAAAATTTATATTTGCATAAAAAAAAACAATTTAGCCCATTTAAGATTTAAAAAATGAGAAATCTATTACTGCTCATGTCGATGATTGGGTGCACAGCCATGAGTGCACAACAGCTGCACTACCCCAGCGCGCCCAAAGACAACACCGTCGACACCTATTTTGGCCAACAAGTGGCCGACCCCTTCCGCCCACTCGAAGACGACAACTCGCAAGCCACAACCGCTTGGGTTGAAGCCGAGAACAAGGTAACGCAAGACTACCTGAGTCGCATTCCCTTTAGGGGCAAGTTGCTCAAACGCCTCAAAGAGGTTGCCAACTTTGAGAAACTCTCGGCTCCTTTCTACAACAAGGCAAGCAAAAAGTGGTATTTCTACAAAAACAACGGCTTGCAAAACCAAAGCGTGCTCTATGTGATGGACCGCTTGGGCGACGAGGCCAATGCCCGCGTGTTTCTCGACCCCAACACGCTGTCGAGCGACGGCACAGTGGCGCTCAAGGGGCTCTCGTTCTCGCGCGATGGTCGATATGCCGCCTATGTGATTTCGCGCAGTGGTAGCGACTGGCAAGAAATATATGTGATGGACGCGCAAAGCGGTCGCCTGCTCGACGACCACATCGTGTGGGCCAAATTCTCCGATGCCACTTGGCAAGGCGATGGCTTCTACTATAGTGCCTATGATGCCCCCACCGAGGGACACGAGTATAGCAGCATGAATGCTGTGCAAAAGGTGTATTACCACAAGGTGGGCACCCCACAAGAGCAAGACGTGCTCTTCTATCAAAATCCTGCCAAACCCAAGCAATTCTACTCGGTGAACGTGAACGAAGACGAAACCATGATGTTTCTCTTTGAGAGTGGCGGTGGCAGTGGTGTGAACCTCTATGTGCGCGACCTCAGGCAAGCAGGCTCGCAGTTCATTCAAATGACCAACAACCAAGCTCTTCAATACTCCCCCATTGAAACAGTGGGCGATAAAATCTACTTGTTCACCAATCAAGATGCACCCAAGGGCAAACTCATGGTTACCGACATCAAGCACCCTGGCATCGACGAGTGGAAAACCATAGTGCCCGAAAGCGACGACGTGCTTGAAGGCATCACCTTCACTGCAGGAGGCAAGATGATTCTCACCTACATGAAAGATGCTTGCAGCCATGCCTATCTCTACACTACCGAGGGCAAGAGGTTGAACGAAATTAAGTTGCCATCGGTGGGTAGCGCAGGTTTCCACAGCGACAAAGATCAGACCGAGGTGTTCTACTCCTTCTCCTCGTTCACCACTCCCGGCACCATCTATCGCTATGATGCCGGCACCAACAGCAGTCAAGTGTATTCGGCCCCCAAAGTGAAATTCAATGCCAGCGACTATGTGACCGAGCAAGTGTTTGTGCCCAGCAAAGACGGCACCAAGGTGCCCCTGTTCATCACCTATAAAAAAGGATTGAAACGCAATGGCAAAAACCCCGTTTATCTCTATGCCTATGGAGGTTTCAACGTGTCGATGACTCCCTATTTCTCATCGACCCGCATTCCCTTCCTTGAAAAAGGTGGCATCTATGCCCAAGCCAGCCTGCGCGGTGGTGGCGAGTATGGCGAGGAGTGGCACCTTGCCGGCACTCAAATGAACAAGCAAAACGTGTTCAACGACTTCATTGCTTCGGCCCAATGGCTCATCGACAACGGCTACACCAGCTCTGAGCGTCTGGCTATTGTGGGCGGTAGCAACGGTGGCTTGCTCGTGGGAGCCTGCATGACACAACGCCCCGACCTCTACAAGGTGTGCATTCCACAAGTGGGCGTGCTCGACATGTTGCGCTACCACAAGTTCACCATTGGTTGGAACTGGGCTCCCGACTATGGCACCAGCGAAGACTCAAAAGCGATGTTCGACTACCTGCGTGCCTATTCGCCCTTGCACAACCTCAAGCCCGGCACTCGCTATCCTGCCACACTGGTCACTACTGCCGACCATGACGACCGTGTGGTGCCTGCCCACTCATTCAAGTTTGCTGCCACCCTGCAAGAGTGCAACGCGGCAGCCACCCCCACCCTCATTCGCATCGACACCAAGGCGGGCCATGGTGGTGGCAAGCCCCTCTCCAAGCAACTTGAGGAGCAAGCCGACATCTACAGCTTCATTCTCCACAACATGGGCCTAAAATACTAAGCCCCCCAAAAAAGGAGAAATCTCCCCAACACAAAAATCGCACGAAGTCACCCAAAACTCCGTGCGATTTTTTACCCCCCCCCAAAAAAAATAGACCTATAGCTCATTTTAAATTCAACTTCGGTATGAGCTTTCATAGATTTTTAATATTTAACCCCAATCGGTCATTAGGTCGCAATAAGAAAATATCTTAGGCTTTTCCTTGCCTTTGTCATTTATTTTGGTTCTTTTTGACTGCTTTTTCGGTTGTTTAGCCCGCTAAACGCCCTCAAAATCAATCAAAAATTACTCAAAATAATTTCACAAAAACAAAGAAACCTAATGACCGATTTGGGTTAAATCGCCAACTGCAAATTGTTCAAACAATCTCCATTTTTAATAGGTGCAATATTCGAGATCATCAATTCTGTTAGTTTTCCTCTCTTTTGCGAGTTTGCATTGACCATGCGAGTAGCCCAAACTCTTTGAATTTGATAATCAGAATATAATTCATCAAAAAAATTATCAGAAGGGTTTTTCCCTTTAACATCAGAGTTGCTTAGAAGAAAACGACTTCCTCGTTGAACAATAGTATTACAAAAATCCCGTAAACGCACTTGTTCTGCGTCATCAAATGGCTCTTTAACATAGCTATTAAAAGATGAAGTGTCACTTAATGGCCTATAAGGAGGGTCAAAATAAAACAATGTGTTTTCGCCAGCATACTGTTCCATTTTAGAGAAATCACCACAAAGAATATCAACTTTTTGCAAAAGTTTAGAATCCGCCATTATTGTGTCCTCATCACAAATTGTGGGATTTTCATATCTACTATGAGGAACGTTGAATTTTCCTTTAGCATTTTCACGATAAAGTCCATTAAAACATGTTTTATTCAAGAAAATAAATAACGCTGCTTGCTCTATTTGACTCAAACAAGCGTCATTAAAACTACTTCGCTGTTAATAGAGGTGTAAGCAAGTGTGGGCAGGTGGCTTTGACGGAATTTTTGGGATTTTGGGAGTTTTTTTTTACCTTTGTGCTATTAAATTGATAAAAAACTCATGGGAATGACTAATGATTTCATATTTTTTAATCAAATAAATACATATTTTCACAAAAGAGCAAACATTTGACAGATAATGAACAAACACGACAATAATCAAATTGACTGGAATAATTTGGGTTTCAACTATATCAAGACCGACTACAATGTGAGATGCACCTTTGCCAATGGTGGCTGGGGCGACATTGTGGTGAGTGATAGCGAACAAGTGAATTTGCACATGGCTGCCACTTGTCTGCACTATGGTCAAGAAATATTTGAAGGGCAAAAGGCTTTTAGAGGCAGAGATGGCAAAATGCGCCTGTTTCGCATCGACGAAAATGCCAAGCGACTGCAACACAGTGCCCGTGGCATCATGATGGAGCCTGTGCCTGTCGACATTTTCACCGAGATGGCCAAGCGAGTGGTCAAGCTCAACGAGCGGTTTGTGCCTCCCTATGGCAGTGGTTGCTCGCTATATTTGCGCCCATTTGAGATTGGCACTACAGCCCGCGTGGGTGTGAATCCTGCTACCGACTACCTGTTTATCATCTTCACCACACCAGTGGGGGCCTATTTTAAAGAGGGCTTCAACACCACTCAAGTGTGCATCACTCGCCAATATGACCGCGCCGCTCCGCAAGGCACAGGTCGCTTTAAAGTGGGAGGCAACTATGCTGCCAGCCTGCGAGCCCTTGATCATGCCAAGCAGTTGGGCTACTCTACCGTGCTTTTTCTCGACCCCAAAGAGAAAAAATATATCGACGAGTGTGGCCCTGCCAATTTTTTTGCGATAAAAGGCGACACCTATATCACTCCACAATCGGGCTCGATATTGCCCTCTATCACCAACATGTGCCTGCAACAAATTGCTCGCGACATGGGGCTCAAAGTGGAATGTCGCCCCATAGAACCGGCCGAGCTTGAAACTGTGGACGAGGCCGCCGAGTGTGGCACTGCCGCCGTGTGCTCGCCATTGAGCGAAATTCACGACCTCGACACCGGCAAGAAATATGTTGTGGCTCAAGATGGCAAGCCGGGGCCTGTGGTCACCGAGTTGTATCATCGCCTGCAAGCCATTCAGATGGGAGATGCTCCCGACAACTATGGCTGGGTAACAATCATTGAATAAACCACACGAGCATGATTAATTATGACTCCATCATAGAGCGATACTACACCGCGGGCTGCGACGCCCACAAGTTGCTCATGGCCCATAGCAGGCAGGTTGCTTGCCTCACGGCACAGCTGTGTGAACGCCTCATAGCCGCAGGAGTGCCCATCGACAAAGAATTTGCCATCGAGGGAGCCATGCTGCACGACATTGGCATGTTCAAGACCCACGCGCCCGGCATTCACTGCCATGGTGAATTGCCCTACATCTGCCATGGCTATTTGGGACGGGAGTTGCTCGACTCGCTGGGATTGTTTAGACATGCGCTGGTGTGTGAACGTCACACCGGTGCGGGACTTGCCATGCAGGAAATCATCGATCAAGGGCTACCACTACCCCATCGCGAGATGCTGCCTTTGAGCCTCGAAGAAAAAGTGGTGTGCTATGCCGACAAGTTTTATAGCAAGTCGCGCATTGAGCCTGCCAAGCCTCTCGAAGCCGTGCGCCAGCAACTATCACGCTATGGCGAGGGCACTTCCATGCGTTTTGAGGCTCTTGTCGAGTTGTTTGGCGAGCCAAGCTATGAAAAGCTTGACTGTTGACCCTGCTGTTAAGGATAATTCATATTTAAATGACGATTGAATTGGGATAAATGCTTAATTTTGCAGGCATAATTGCAAAACCCAAAAGCGTTGAATCAAAAAGACCATCACATAGGGGTGATTTTCTTCATTGTTGCGTTGCTGCTGGCCTGTGCCGGCACAGCATCGCCTGTGAGGTCTCGTGGCTATAGCCCCTTGAGCGACTCGATAGTGGTGACAGGGCAAAATGGCATTGCCGCTGCCGTTGATTCAATTGCTGGAGTGAAACCAAGCGACCCCAAGCCCACAACAGCAACCGACACTGCCCGATTCAAGAAGCAAAAAATCGACCTCGACCACGAAGTGGTGTTTATGGCCAAAGACTCGGTGGTGATGTATGGCCAAGACGTGACGCGCATGTATGGCTCAAGCGAGGTAAAATATGCCGACGTGTCGCTCTCGGCCTCGCAGCTCAACATGGACATGGCCAAGCACGAAATTCACGCGCTGGGTGTTGCCGACACTACCGGCGAGATCGTGGGAAACCCTGTTTTTAAGGATAATAGTGGTAGCTATGAGTCGAAAACCATGGTCTATAACTACAAGACCCAAAAGGGACTCATCACCGACATTGTGACCGAGCAAGGAGAGGGGTTTCTCACTGGAGGCGTGACCAAAAAGATGGACAATGGCGAATATTACATTCAAAATGGCAAATACACCACCTGCAACAATCACGACCACCCTCACTTTTACTTTCATGTCACCAAAGGCAAAATGCGTCCCAAGAAAGACGTGGTGACAGGCCCTACCTATATGGTGCTCGAAGACTTGCCCCTGCCGCTTGCCGTGCCCTTTGGCTTCTTCCCCTTTAGCGAAAAATACCACAGCGGTGTGCTGGTGCCCACCTTTGGCGAGGACTACAATCGCGGTTTCTACTTGCGCAATGGTGGCTACTACTTTGCCCTTGGCCCCTATGCCGACTTGGCCCTCACCGGCGAAATCTATACTCGTGGCTCGTGGGGCGTGATAGCACAGTCCAACTACTGTCTCTTATACACATCTGACGCTGCCGACGACTCCTTACGTGTAG
>CAMYCE010000069.1 GCA_947254205.1 uncultured Prevotellaceae bacterium | reverse complement strand
CAAGGAAAAGCCTAAGATATTTTCTTATTGCGACCTAATGACCGATTGGGGTTAATAGGGTTCCCAAGCGTTTTCGGCTATGCTTCTCTCAAAATCGAGGGAGATAATTCAAAGTTACTGATGCTCATGGGGAAATCTCTACAAGAGCATGCTTTGAGCCACTTCGCTCGCCACAGCCTCGCCCACAGAGCGTGACACAATGGCAAGTGCAAAAGCACATGCAGCCGCCGGACCCTTGCCCGTGATGATGTTGCCATCAACTGCCACAAGCTCGCCACTCACTGCCTTCACTGCACCCATGCCCTGCTCCATGCCCGGGTAGCACACGGCCTCCTTGCCCTCGAGCAATCCCAAAGGGCCAAGCACAATTGAGGGCGAGGCACAAATAGCAGCCACACCTGCCCCTTTGCTTGCCTGCGCGACAAGGGCATCACACAATGGCTTGCAGGCGGCCAAGTTGCTTGCGCCGGGCATACCTCCCGGCAAAATGAGCCACTCGGCACCGCCAAGGTCTACATCGCCAAGCAGGGCATCGGCCACCACAGGCACACCATGGGTGCCATGCACAAGGGAATCTCCACCAACCGACACCATAATTACATTCATGCCTGCACGGCGCATCACATCAACCGTGGCAAGAGCCTCTATCTCTTCAAAACCATCGGCCAAAAACAATAATGAGGTATTCATCTTTTTAAAAGTTTTACCCCCAATCGGTCATTGGGGTTTAAGTTATCAACTGAGTGCTAATTTAAGCATTTTGGAGCAATTGCACAACAATATAGCGATTGGGGAAGATGGCTATGTCGAATATTTTGGGTATCTTTGTGGGGATTTTAAAAAAATAATAAACCAAAATGAAGAAAACGAGTTTAATCATTGCCTTTGTGGCCCTGATGGGAGTGCAAAGTAGCATGGCACAAAAAATTGAGTATCGCACGATTCCACGAGAAGAGTTGGTCGCTCTTGAAAAGAACGCTTCAAGCAACTACAACAGCACTACCGACAAAATAGATGATTTAAAAAACAAAATCAAAGAACTTGAAAGCTCTCGCAAGAAGCTCAAAGACCAATGCAAAAAGCTGGAAAAAGAGAAAAAGAAGCAAAAAGCCACACTCAAAGAAATAAGAAAAGCCATTGAGTTGCGCAAAAAATTGCACAAGCTTTCAAGCAACAGCAAGTAGCAAGCACCGTGTGGCATCATCGATGATGCTACAACAGTTGCAGGAGCAAGATTTCATGTTTCATCGCATGGGCAAGTAGACACCACAACATGCCATGCGATGAAACATTGCTATTTTTAAACAAGGGGGGGGGGAAATAGCACCAACAGCCGTTTGGTTTAAAAAGTGAAGTTTTCTTTTTGCCAATCGGGCTAAAGGGCGTAAATTTGCATTCAATTCACATGAAAAGAGGGCAACTCACAGTGGTTACACACAAGCACAATAGCAATAAAACCAAAACATGGGCACTCATAGCACTCATGATTGCAACATGGGGGGTGGTGTCGTGTAGCACAAGCCGGCATGTGCCTCAAGGAGAATATTTGCTCGACAATGTGAGCATTCGCATTATCGACAAAGAAAACCAAAATGCCGAAGTGAGCACCTATGACTTGGTCAACTACTTGCGCCAAACCGAAAATCACAAAGTGCTGGGAGGGCTTAAACTGCAACTTGCATTCTACAACATTTCGGGGCAAGATTCCACCAAGTGGTTTAACAAGTGGGTGCAACGCGTGGGCACTCCCCCTGTGATATATGACTCAACACTCACCACTGCCAGCGTGAACCAGCTGTCGCGAGCCCTCATCAACAAGGGCTACATGAACAACAGCGTGACCAGTCGCGTGGTGAAAGATGAAAAAAAGCGCAAAGCCAAAGTGAGCTACGACATCAAGCTCAACGAGCCCTATTATGTGCGCTCAATCACCTATAACATTCCCAACGACACGTTGCGCGAGCTCATCTTAGCCGACACCACGATATTCCCCATCAGGCAAAACTCCACCTTCGACCACAACAAGCTCAACAGCGAGCGAGAACTCATCACCGAGCGATTGCGAGAAAATGGCTACTTCGCCTTCAACAAAGAATACATCACCTTTGTAGCCGACACTGCTGCCCACTCTCGGGCCGTTGACCTCACTCTCAACACAATGCCTCCGCGAGGCTTGGCGCGCATGCCTCAATATCAAAGGCACAGGCCTTTTTATGTGCGCAACGTGACATTTGTCACCGACTACGATCCCGTGACCATGCAAGACAATCACTACACGGGCGACACCACCATCTATCACGGCTATCGCTTCATCATGAACCCCAACGACCACTACATGCGTTGCCGGCCACTTGAGGAGTGCTGCTACATCACTCACGGAGGGCTATATAATGCTGCCGATGTCAACAAAACCTATCAGGCACTGGGCCGATTGGGCATCGTGAAGTTTATCAGCATCACCACGCAGCCAGTGGGAGAAATCGACAATAAACTCTATCTCGACACCTACATTTTGCTGTCGCGCGACAAGTCGCAGTCATTCACCTTCTCGGTCGAGGGCACCAACTCTGAAGGTGACTTGGGTTTTGGTGTGGGAGCCGACTACCAGCACCGCAACCTGCTTGGAGGTTCTGAATTGCTCAATGTGAAGTTCAAAACCAGCTATGAGAGCCTCTCGGGCAACCTCAACGGGCTCATTAACAACAACTACTCGGAATATGCCGCCGAGGCTGGCATCACCTACCCCAAGTTTAAAGCTCCATTCTTGAGCAAAAGCTTCAAGCAACGCATTCAGGCTTCGACCGAGGTGGCTGTAAATTTCAACTATCAGGCACGCCCCGAGTACACCCGCATCATGGCAGGCACCGGGTGGAAATACCTGTGGAGTGAGCAACAAAACCGCACCCGTCACACCCTCAACCTGCTCGACCTGAACTATGTGTACCTGCCCAAAAGTAGGTCTAACTTTCTCGACAGCATCAACAACCCATTGTTGCGCTACTCCTATGAAGACCACTTGATCATGCGCATGGGATATAGCTACTATCACACCAACAAGGTTGACATTTCGCCATTGCGCCCCTTGCAGCAGCAAAACATCTACACAGTGCGCGCTTCGGGCGAAATTGCAGGCAACTTGCTATATGGCCTTTCAAAGCTATCGCACCAGCATCGCAACAATGGCGATGCCTACAAGGTGTTTGGCATTAGCTATTCGCAATATTTCAAACTGGAGGGCGACTATAGCTTCACCCACAACTTCAGCTCTCGCAACTCGCTTGCTCTGCATGCAGGTTTGGGAGTGATAGTGCCCTATGCCAACTCAAGAGTGGCACCATTTGAAAAGCGTTTCTATGCCGGCGGAGCCAATGGTGTGAGAGGTTGGGGAGTGCGCACACTGGGGCCTGGCAGTTTCAATGCCAGCAACTCGCAAAACAGCTTTATTTATCAGTGTGGCGACATCAAGCTCGCCCTCAATGCCGAGTTTCGCAGCAAGCTGTTTTGGGTGATCGAAAGTGCCCTGTTTGTTGATGCGGGCAATATCTGGACCATCAGAGACTACCCCGACCAACCCAATGGCGTGTTTCGACTCAACAAATTTTATGAGCAAGTTGCTCTCGCCTATGGCTTGGGATTGCGCATGAATTTCACCTATTTTCTCGTGCGCCTCGACATGGGCATGAAAGCCTATAACCCAGCTTCGAAACAAGATCACTGGCCCCTGCTCAGCCCCACCTTCAAGCGCGATGCCGAATTTCACTTCTCGGTGGGCTATCCATTTTGATGATTCAAAAACTCAAACTTAAAAAAAATGAAAAAATTAGTGATATTTGACCTTGATGGCACATTGCTCAACTCGATTGAAGACTTGGGACATGCTTGCAACCATGCACTCAAGGAAAATGAATTTGCCACCCATGCCATTGCCTCCTATCCTTTTTTTGTGGGCAACGGGGTGCGCAAGCTCATTCAGCGCGTGATTCCCGAAGATCGACGCTCCGATGAACTCACCATCGACAAGGTGCTCAAAGATTTCAAACAATACTATAGCCAACACTGCACCATCTACACCAAGCCCTATGAAGGCATCATCGAGCTGTTGCATGAGCTCAGAGAGATGGGAGTGAAACTTGCTGTTGCCAGCAACAAGTATCAATCGGCCACCACCGACATCATTAAGCACTACTTTGGCGACATCGATTTTGAAGCCGTCGAAGGGCAAAAAGAAGGGGTGAATGTGAAGCCCGACCCCTCTATCGTGTTCTCGATTTTGGGCCAAGCTCGCGTTTCAAAAGCCGACACCCTCTATGTGGGCGACTCGGGCGTTGACATGGAAACTGCACGCCGTGCCTGCATCGACTCGGTGGGGGTGACATGGGGATTTCGACCCGAAAAAGAGTTAAATGAATATCATGCTGGCGTGATTGCAAACAGCCCTGCCAAAATCATCGAAGTTGTAAAAAACGGCATCACGCTCGATTGAAAACGCCCCCCTCTCTCAGTCATTTTTTTGCTATTTTTTAACCCCAATCGGTCATTGGGCTTTAAGGGCAACAATTACTTGTGCATGATAGATAAAAGCACTACCTTTGTAAATATTTTTTAACAAACATAATTATTCAAAACATTAAACCGTAATCTTAAGTCACATGGACTGGTTCATTGAACTCTTGGGGGGCACAGGTGTTGCCCACTCAATTTTTATTTACTCCTTTGTTATTGCCATAGGAGTAATACTGGGAAAGGTAAAGGTTTTGGGGGTGTCGCTGGGTGCAACCTTTGTGCTCTTTGTGGGCATTGCTTGTGGCCACTTTGGTGCAGCCATCGACGGCAACACGCTCAAGTTCATTCAAGAATTTGGGCTTATTCTCTTTATCTTCTCCATTGGTCTACAAGTGGGTCCGTCGTTCTTCTCCTCATTCAAGGAAGGAGGACTCTTGCTCAACGGCTTGGCTCTGAGCATCATTGGCCTCAACATTGTTGTAGCTCTGGCAATATTTTTCATCACGGGCACCCTCAAGCCCAATGAAATTGTGGGTATCTTCTCGGGTGCCATCACCAACACACCCGGACTTGGTGCTGCCCAGCAAACTCTTATCGAAACGCAAGGAGCCGACATTGCGAAGCCCCTCAACGAGGCAATGTCGATGGGTTATGCCGCTGCCTATCCACTTGGTGTTGTGGGCATCATCTTGAGCATGATTATTCTCAAGGCCATCTTCCGCGTTGATCTCGACGAAGACTCGGTGGCTATTGACAATGACAACAAGCAAAGCTTGCTCAAGCCCCACATGGCAACCTACAAGGTGACCAACAAGCTCATCTTCAATCGCTCGGTGAAGCGATTGCACGACATCATCGACCGCAACTTCGTGATTTCGCGTATTTTGAAACCCACTGGCGAAATCATCATTCCCATGGAAAATTCTATCGTGGAAGAAAACGACATTGTGCTCATGGTAATCTCGGTGCAAGACGAGGAAGTGTTTAACTCGGTGATTGGCCAACCCATTGAAATGGAATGGGAAATGGACAAGGGCCCTGTGGTGTCGCGCCGCATTTTGGTGACCAAGAGCGAATTCTCGGGTCGCAAAATTGGCTCGTTGCGCCTGCCCAAAGGTTTTGGCCTCAACGCCACTCGCGTGACTCGTGCCGGTCTTGACCTGCTGGCAAGCCCCAACTTGGCTTTGCAAGTGGGCGACCGCATCACCGTGGTGGGACAACCCGACGACATCGACCGCCTTGCCGAAAAACTGGGCAACTCGGTGAAGAGCTTGAATCATCCCAACATTTTCACTATTTTCATCGGCATTTTCTTGGGTATCTTCTTGGGTTCAATTCCCATCTTGCTCCCAGGCATGACAGTGCCCATGAAGCTTGGTTTGGCTGGTGGCCCACTCATTGTGGCTATCTTGCTCAGTCGCTTTGGCTACAAGGTGAAACTGGTGACTTATACCTCATCGTCGGCCAACCTCATGTTGCGCGAAATTGGCATCTGCCTTTTCCTCGCCTCGGTGGGTATTGCCGCCGGAGGCAACTTTGCCGCTACCGTGTTTAATGCACGAGGCGCAAGCTGGGTGTTCTATGGCTTCCTCATCACGTTCATTCCACTCATTATTGTGGGTGTGATTGCTCGTGGCAAGTTTAAGCTCAACTACTGCACCATCATGGGTCTGCTCTCGGGTGCCACTACCGACCCCCCTGCACTCTCCTATGCCAACAAAACAGCTGGCAACGATGCTCCTGCCGTGGCCTACTCGACCGTGTATCCTCTCACCATGTTTATGCGTGTGATCACGGCACAAATTCTTGTACTCTCGCTCATCTAAATTTCCCTCAAAATTTAGACGAAGCTCACTTTCATAGCGAAGCGGTGCGACTTCAACTCCCGAAGTCACACCGCTTCACCTTTTTCATCAAAACCATGACATCAACATGCAACAAATCAAAGTTTTTTGATTAACTTTGTGTTTAGTCACACTATATCGCAATGAGCAATAGCACAATAAGCTCTTGACATTGCCCCAAAACACTGAATTATGAGACCCATCATTGTTGAAAATTTCGGGCCACTAATGAAAGCAGATGTAGAGCCCAAGAAAATAAACATTCTTGTGGGTTCACAAAGTTCAGGCAAAAGTTGCTTGCTCAAAATTGCAAGTTTCTGCACTTGATTACGAATATTTATAACTATTTGATTATTAACTATAAAGGTAAAAAAATATTTATGAGACTACATCGTTTTTTTATTTACTTTTTGCGTTTTCTTATCCCGAACTGAGGATTTAGGACAACATTGCAAAAAAGTGAACTTTTCATGCGACAAAATTTCTCATATCGAAAAAAACAACTACATTTGACCCCGTAATTAATTTTGTTTCTGTCTTAACTCGGCTAAATGGAGCCCTGTGTGTTTTGTAGCCCGAGGAAAAGGAAAGAATATAACACATTACTAATACTATAAACAAGAATATGTTATGAAGAAAAAGAAGATTCTCGTAGCCATGGGGCTGGCCGTCTGCGCCAGCTGCTTTGCCCAAGATGACATGACCATCACCTTGGCCTCAGGAAAGAAGGTGTACCATCTGGAAGACATCAAGTCGATGACTTTCGACGGGAACAACCTGAAAGTGAACAAACAGGTCAATGATGCCGACACCTACCGGCTTGCCGACATCGTGAACATCGACTTCGACGTCAACTCGGGCGTGAACGACCTGAAAGTGGAAGGGGAGAAACTCTCCATAAACGTGAAAGCCGGCGGCAACGCCATTGAAATCCACGGATACGACAGCAGGGAGCACTACACGCTCGCCCTGTTCAACATTGCCGGAGAGAAAGTCCTTGGCTTCGACAACTGGAGGGGAGCTCCGGTGGACATTTCCTCGCTGCCGAAAGGCATCTATGTGTTTACAATCAACAATACAACATTAAAATTTAGGAAATAATGATGAAGAAATACATTATAGCACTGGTCGCCGCCTGCATGGGGCTGGCAGTTACGGCGCAATCATCTGCTTACAAGATAAAGATAAACATGCGTAACGGCTCCAAGTTAAGTGCCATTACCGATGAGGTGGACTCCATAACGTTCGCAAAATTAGGTAAGGTGCAGGCGAAGCTGAGTGAGCGATACAAGACCTCCACATCACTCGGCGTGAACATCGACATAGACGTGAATGCAAGCCGGGTGAAGGCCGTGTGCGTGCCAGCAAGCCAGACGATTGGTGACGTGAAAGCGTATGTGGAGAAACATGCTACGGTTGATGCACCGACATCGTACATGAAAGCATTCGATTTCCTCACTCCCGAGACAGACTATGTGGTGTACGCCCTGGCCTACGACACGAACGGGCTGGCAAGCGAGGTGAGCAAATTACAGATGACCACAGGCAAGACCGCCGACGACCCATTTGTGGTAAATGCTAAAAACATCACGACAACGACACTCGACTATGTGGTTACATCGAAAGACCCGGGCGTGCAATACGTGGTGCAGACGACAGGACTTGACATGTACAAGAAATGGTGCGACGACGGCATGAACAGTGGTGACGTATTACAACATTTCATTTCGCTGTGGAAAGCCATCGGACAAATGTACGGCCAGACATGGCTGCAAGCGATGAAATATGACTTGAAGACCGGGACCTACGACTCCGAGGTCGACCACAACACGCAGAAGACACTGATGTGGGATGCCGATCAGGTGATCATCACATTCGGCATGAACGACCAGGGAGAACTGGTGACACCTATACAAATCACCAAAGTGAGGACGCTCGCACCAAAACCTTCGGAAAACAAAATCACACTCACGCTGAAGAAAAACGCCTGGAGAGACGTGGTGATTGAAGCCAATGTCACGAACGACAACCCCTACGTCGTGAACGTGCAAAGTGCAGAGGCAGCCGATGCGCACATCAAGGCCGGTGATCTCGTGAAATGGCTGCTCAACAGCGGCACAGACTACTCCAACCTGAGCAAGAAAGGAAGCCAAGACTGGGAATTCACCCCAAATAAGGGAGGAAAGAAGTATTACGGCATAGGTATCGGCGTGGACGAACACGGAGCCCCCACCACTGATCCTGTGATTATAGACTTCGTACTGCCCAATGGCAGCTTCTAAGCAAGCAATGCGAAACGACATGATGTAACAAAAACAACAAACACATAACGACATTGAAAAAAATGAAGAAATTGATTATACTGACAATTGCCGCAATGATGTCGGCAATATCGTTCGCTCAAACCAGCGCCGATATCGTCATGAGAACCTATACAGCCGACGGGTCTATGACACCGTTGCTCACCAAGAACATCAAGGACATTTGCTTCGAGGAAATCACCCCACTCACCATGGACATCTCGGTGAGCAATATCAAGCAAGATGTGATGGACATCGATTTCCCCATGCCCGAGGGCTGCACATTCTGGCTCATGTGCTTCACGAAAGAGGAGATAACCGGCACCGACAAAGAAGTGCGCATGGCGATAAAAGAAAAATTCAACGACGAGTTCAAAGAGTCAAAGTTCCTGCGCATACCCAAACTTGACCCGGGGACAACCTATTACATATATGCGCTCATGTTCGACAACGACAGCGTGCCTGCCGGCATAGCCAAGGCCTCGGCCACGACGCTGCCAGCAACAAAAGACCAGTTCACCATTGAAGTGAAGGACGTGACAAAGACTTCGGCGACGGTCACTTTCACCCCGAAAGACAATGCCATGACCTACTACTACTTCGTGGTGTCGAATGCGGCCAGACAACAGATG
Organism: uncultured Prevotellaceae bacterium; assembly: GCA_947254205.1. Taxonomy (GTDB): domain Bacteria; phylum Bacteroidota; class Bacteroidia; order Bacteroidales; family Muribaculaceae; genus Sodaliphilus. The sequence goes on along the minus strand of CAMYCE010000069.1, from coordinate 1,652 downwards.
ATTGACAAGTATGAAAGTATCCAGAATGCCGACCTTGAATTTCTCAAATACAACGCACAGAAAGGCGGCTACGACCTTAACTACTATCTCGGTCAGATACTGGCCAAGGGTCCCGTCAGCAAGGACGCGAGAGACATCGCTCAGGGTAACCTCACCCCCGGCACCGATTATTACGCCTACTGCTACGGAATGAACAGCGACGGCAGTTTCACAACCGATGTGTACGAGCAGAAATTCTCCACCGAGGCTGTCACCCCTTCGGAAAACGTCATCACATGCAAAGTTGTAAAAACATATTCCAACGGCTGCGATGTGAAAACGACAACCACCAACGGCGACCCCTACATCATCGACGCACAACCCAAGGCGACATGGGAGAAAGCCCTTTCCCAACATCAGGGCAATGCTGTTGAGACTGCAAATGAATTGTTGAGAATCGCCTACAGCGGATATGCCGACAACTACACGGTAACAGGCAACTACGAAGGCAAGAAAGATGCGGGAAGTCCCGACACAGAATACGTCCTCATCGTCTGTGGATTTGACTCTGCCGTGACAACAGATGTACAGATCATTCCGTTCAAGACGCTCGCACAATAGTAAACAAGTCACGATAACCTCGGCGTGGCAACCACGTGTTGCCCACACACATTGTCAAGCCCCCCAGAAGTCACGGTTGCCCTGATTTCTGGGGGGCTTGACGATGTGTCACGTGAAAGAGGGGAAAAACACCCTGCTTTCAAGTTCAACAAAACGGTTGTAAGAGACAGCATTAGGGAAGTGCGACTTAAACCCCAATCGGTCATTAGGCCGCATGAAGATAATATCTTGGGCTTTTCTTCATCTTTGCCATTTATTTTGGTTCTTTTTGACTGTTTTTTTTCGGTTGTTTAGCCCGCTAAACGCCCTCAAAATCAATCAAAAACTCCTCAAAATAAATTGTCAAATACCAAGAAACCTAATGCCCGATTTGGGTTAAAAGCCCCCTTGATGAGAAACAGGTAATAGTGCTTGAAATTGCGAAATGTCCCGAAATGGAAATACAATAAAACTGTCACCTGACTTCGTCACTCAAAAAACCCGCATTTCATAACTTATTGATAAACAATGCTCTATATCTTTGCGTCACCTAATTTTGGGTGACGCAAAAGGTTTTTTAACTATGTTTATCAGAAAGAAAAGACATCGTTCCGGTAATATCGGAATTATTGTTGTTGAGAAAATCGGTGGCAAGATGAAGGAACTTGCAACGATTGGTGTTGCATATAGTGAAGATGAGGTCGAAAATCTTGTCAATGAAGCAAAAGAATGGATTTCCAAGGAAGAATCCCTGCGTCATCCTCAACTCGATTTATATGGCAAGGAGCGTGAAGCGTGTGACCGTGAGCGCGAAGAAGTCCGCCACGTTCTGTCCAATGTCAGCAATATTCTTCTCAACGGATGCGACTTGATATTGGACCGTACGTTTGACAGGATTGGTTTCAATCGTATTGACGATGATGTATTCCGCAAGCTTGTAAAGGCTCGTTTAGCATATCCAACGAGCAAGGCTGCTACGGTGGAATATCTGAAAAACCACTTTGACGAAGATCTGGACCTCTCAAAAATCTATCGCTATCTTGACAAGCTTAGCGACCATCAGCACGAAATCG